>DAISKN010000337.1:0-7409 GCA_036820975.1 Acidobacteriota bacterium
CCGCGATCGAGTCCCGGAGGCGGCGCTGGCCCTGGCGGTCTCGCGGGACGGCGGCGCGAGACGTTTCAGAAAGCGACCATCCCGCAGCCTCGAAGAACGAGCACCGTCAGCAACGTCGCAAGTACTGAGACGACAATCGATCCAAAACACCCGAGTGCTGATGGCGGCGTGGTCCTGCTGCGCCTGCTCGCATGTTCCAACAATGCGAGCTCTAACGCTCGCCCCGGGAACTGCCCGAAGTGGAAACGGTGCTCATCGACCGCCGCGACGTGGAGGCGATGGGCGCCGGCGAGACCACCATCACCCTCGCCGCCGCCGCCATGGGGAACGCCATCTTCGACGCCACCGGCGCTCGTATCCGAGAGGTGCCGTTCACCCGGGAGCGAGTGATGGCGGCGCTCAGCGGGCGATAAGCGCGCCTTTCAAGTCATCGCGAGCGGTTCGGCGACGAGCGCGAACGACGCCGGCTCCGGGGGGCGAAAGTGATGGAGGTGAAACCGACCCATCGGTCTCGAAAGCCATGTCGTTCGCCGTGAATTGGAATCGGACGAAGCCCAGTTTGTCGAAGCGGAAGCCCGGGTCCACGCTCGACGACGCGCTGAGACCCGTCGAGCATTCGATCGGCGACTGACGGCATGGAGAAGGGACGCAGGCACGTGCGCTCCTGTGGTGGGGCGGCGTCTACTCGACGTGGGAGACGCTCGCCACGCCCCGTGGCCATCAGCACAGCTCGGTTTTCACACACAAGGGGTGTCTGATTCCTTGACGGCCTCGGAGAAAGTCGCGGCGCCTTGTTAAGCCGTTGGTTCTGACTTGATTACAGAAGATGACGTCGCTCCGTGACGTACGCTGGCGTCGGAAATCATGACAAAGACGGTCGCCCGCCCAGGAGTCCTGGGAGCGACGGATCAAGCTAACCTGTTTGACCACCATACTTTCCACTGTCAGGCACGTAACGTGCACCCAGCGGTATCCCTCGACGATCTGATAAAGATTCCGATTGCAGGATAACGTCGAAAGGACACTGGTCTTTACTGGAACGGCAGACGCAGGGCTAAGAGCGCCTTCGGATTGAGTAGCTCGAGTCGCTGGGGCCATCCCAGTCGGTTGCCACGGACCCCGGAAATCGTGGATTGGAGTAAGGAGCAAGGTATGCGCATATCGATCATTGCTGGAGTCGTGATGCTGGTAGCCGTCGGGCAGGCTGCGGCGATCCCGATCAATCTAGTTCCCAACGGGGATTTCGAGCTGGGGAACACGGGATTCGCCTCCGACTACGCATTTGCTCCCGCGGTAAACAGTACCGAAGGCGAGTACACGGTTCGCGCCAACCCGTTCCCATGGAACGGCGCCTTCGTTTCGATCGGAGACCATACCAGCGGCATTGGCCTCATGTACGTCGGCAACGGTTCGCCGGTAGGCGGCGCGGTCGTATGGGAGTCGTCGGCCATTGCCGTCGCCGGTCCTACGCAATACTTCTTCGAGGCGTTCGTCAATAACGTCTGTTGCCAGGGCGGCAACCCCTACGGCCCCGGCAGTGAATCGATTCTCGAGTTCGCTCTGTCTTTTGACGGCGGTCCAGCCCAATCCCTGGGCACGATCACGACCGACCTGAACCTCGCCGGTACTTGGGAGGGGCTTTCGACCAACTGGACATCCGGCACCGCGGGAAGTGTGGTGCTGCGCCTCGTCAATCAGAACACCGTTCAGGGAGGCAACGACTTTGCGATCGATGACGTATTCTTCGGCACCGAAAGCATCGTCAATCCGGCCCCCGAGCCAGCTGCAACCGGGCTGCTGAGCCTCGGACTGTTCGTGGCGGCCGTTGCGCGCCGCCGAAAGTCGCGGCAGCCGCAGGTGTAGACGGAACTCGCCCGCGGAGCCGGGGTCAAGCCTTGGTTGCGGCATGGCGATGCCGCACTTTGTAGCGGGTGTTAGCTTCCCCTCCCTCTCGCGACCTTCCGCCATTGGGGGCGTCAGTAGGCCTTCGTCGCTGTGTCTTCTCGGCGTGGCCGAACGAGGGTTTTCATCGGCGACTCCTTCACCTGTCGCTCGAGCGCGCGCGCACGAATCCACGGATGTGGCGTCGAGAGGCTCGCCCGCCGCGAGGCTCTTCACCGACTCCTTACAGCACTGTTAGTGATGAGTCGGGTTTTTCGCGTCCTCGGGACCGGGAATCGCCATCGCCGCCAGGCCGTCCTCGAGCTGGACGAGCACATACTGCTTCCCGTTGTGCACCCAGCTCGACATCCGATATCCCGTCTCGCCGGGAATCTCGACGCCTCCCAGGCGCTCCCCCGTGCGCTTGTCGAGGGCGAAGAGGTTCCATTTCCCGTCGCTGGTCTGCCCGGCGGTGATGAGCAGCCGTCCGCGAGATGATGGCTGCAGCGGCCGGCGAATCTGAGGCTCGACCCGGCATGGTCGCCGTCATCCAGACCTTCGGGTCGTCTTTGAAGTGGAATCCGCACATTCACGCCATCGTCTCTCGCGGGCTCTTCCTCGATGACGGCTCTTGGCATCCCATCCCTTATGTCGATTCCCACAAGGCCGAGCTCGTCTTCCGGCACAAGGTCCTGAGACTTCTCCGAGACCGCGCGCTCATCACCCAAAGCGTATCGACCTGCTCCTGTCGTGGCGGAATTCCGGTTTTGGCGTTCACAACCGAACCACCGTCTATCCCACCGATTCCGAGGGGCTCGAAAAGCTCGCCTGCTATTCATGCGACCCCCGGTGAACCTCTCCCGTCTTCGATATCACCGGGACTCCCAGCTCTTCCTCTATGAGCCCAAAACAGGACAATAGGTCGACGACGAGCCGCTCGTCGACCCTCTCGAGTTTCTCGCCCGTGTCCTCATCCACATCCCCGAGCCCCAAGCACCTGGTCCATTTCTACAGGGCCTACGCCAACCGCGTGCGCCAAACCTACCGGCCGGAGGTGGAAACCGACCCGCCCGGGACGGAGGGGCAAGCCGTCGAGGCGACTCCGAAAAGAACTCTGAGCAAACGGTGGAGGGATCTCATCCACCGCATCTTTGAGGTGGACCCTCGTTAGAGGCCGTACGTAAGCAAAGGATGCTGAAAGACAGGAGAAATCATCCCGCCGGAGGCTCTTCGGAAACGTGCCCCGTGACGGAAGGGCGTTTGGATGCGGTCAAACGTTGCGGGGCTCCTTTCGAGGGCATCTCTGACTGATGGGGTCGAGCAGGGGTCTCGTCGTTGGCCTCGCTTCACACCGTGATGATGACTTTTCCCCGGGCATGTCCTCGTTCGAGATACCGGAGAGCTTCGGCGTCCTTCCTCAGCGGGTAGCATCGGTCTATACATCATGCCAATCGAGGAATTTGGCCCGCAATGCGTCTCATTCCCGCGACCCACGATTCTTCGTGCATCCACAAACGGTGCACTTTTCCTATAGAATCGGCGCCATGCCCGATCTAGCTGTTCAAAACTGGTTTGGAGATATCGTCTCGCATCCGCGTGTCGTCGTCGAGGCGAAGTCTGCGGCTGGGATCGCAAGAATCCTGAAGGACCCGGACAAGTACCCATCACCTGTGCGAGCCGTCGGTTCCAATCATTCCACGGCCCCCTGCGGCGTCGCCGACGGCGGAACGATGATCAAAATGCGCGGGATGAATCGCATTCTCGAGCTCACCGATGAAACCGTGACGGTGCAAGCCGGCGCGATTCTCATCGATGTGGCTCACGAGTTGAAGCGGCGCGGCCTGCAGTTCCACGTGAATACCGAAATCGGCAATCTCTCCATCGGGTCTGCGGCATGCGCGGGAACCAAGGACGGGTCGATGCCCGGCGAGTACGGGCAGGTCAGCTCTTATTGCACCCGGATCAAGATGGTGCTGCCCTCGGGAAAGATTCTCGAGGTGAGCGACGAGAGCGACCCGGAATTGATGAAGATGCTCCGATCCAGCTACGGCACGTTCGGAATCGTGACGGAAGCGACGTTCCGGATTCGTCCCATTCAACCGATGGAGGTTTATCACGAGACCTTCACGGTGAAGGATTTCGCAAAACGGCTGCCGGAACTGTGGGCGCGCGGATACTCGATGATGTACTACATGTTCCTTTTCGACGAATTGGTCACGGCCGAATTCCGTAAATACAACCCGAGGGCGAAAGGCGCGCCCAACGAGCACGTGTGGGCCATGCGTAATTACTTATGGTCGGAAGCGGGACCGAGAACGTGCGCTCAGGCGGAACGCGAGATCGAGAACAAGTTCATCCGATACAAAGTCGTCGACGGCTTCGGCGCCCTTTGGCGTTTCAAGTTGGAGAATCTGATCCGAAGCAAGAACACGATCGCGACCGACCAGATCATTCGATACCCGGAGGTGTCCGACGACAGCCGCTACACGTTCAGTCTGTGGGCCTTTCCGGAAAATACCTACGCGAAGATTCTGCCCGAGTATACGAAGTGGGTGAAGAATTACTACAAGACCAAGGGATATCGGACCAACATGCTGCATGTGGGTTATCGCATCATGGCCGATCAGCAGTCGCTGCTCTCCTATTCCTACGACGGCAACGTGATGACGATCGATCCGGTGTCGACGGCCAACCCCGGGTGGAAGCCGTTTCTCGCCGATTTCAACGAATGGTGCAGCAGCCGCGGCGGAAAGCCGCTGCCGAATCAGACCTTCGGCTTCACGCGCGCCCAGGCTCAGACAGCATTAGGCGAGCGGTTGGATACGATGGCAGCGAAGCGGGTCGAATTCGATCCAGAGAACCGATTGCTCAACAGATTCTTCGGCGAGTTGTTTGGCGTTGGGACGCAGGCCAGGCCAGCAACGGCACGGGCGCGCACACGCGCGGCCCATGCGCGTTAACGGATCGCGGTCTCCCAGGGCCGGTCTATGACCGGCCACGATCCTGCCAAGCACACATCACTGAATCGAAGGGATTGGCCGCAGAGGGGCCGCTCTGCGAGGGCCTGGCCGGTCATAAGACCGGCCCTACAGAGACGTTCGCTGGAGCACATAGTGAACGGCGAAGCGGTCTGCTTCCGGTTCAAGATAATCTTCGAGTCCGCGCGCCACCAGCGGATGTAACTCCGGCCCGGTCCATTTTCCGATCAGCATATCGGGCCCGATGATACGAAGCTCACCGGAGCCATCCACAACTCGAATCGCCTCCGCCGTCCATTCGATGTCGTCTCCTGCGACGCTGAACCCGAACCGATACCGGCCTTCGGTTCGTCCCTCAGCCACTTTGAACTGCAGCCCAAACAAAACCGGATTCGCCTGGTTGAGCAAGCTGATATTCGGACGCGTGACGAAGATCAATTGCCCTCCCACTTTCCCTCGAGCTCCTCCGCCGACGGCATATGGCACTGCGGATCGTCGAACAGCAGTCGATGATCATCGAGCGACATTCTTTCAAAAGGATAGTTGTGCCGCTCCATGACCAATGTGGCAAACTCCACTCCATGCGGAAAGCGGCCGAGGTGCCTACGGATAAGGGTGTCCCTGAAGCTCCTGAATCTTGCGTTCGGCGATCCGCTCGGCGAGGGCGCAGATGGTCATGAAAGGGTTGACGCCGAGAGCCGACGGCACCAGCGCACCGTCAGCGACGAAGAGGCCGTCGTGGACGCTGCCGTCGCCGGAGAAGACGCGGCCGTACTCGTCCACGGCGCCTTGCAGGTAGTCCTCCCCGATCGGACATCCTCCGATCGGATGAGCCGTGATCAGTTGACGCCCGTTCATGAACCGCCAGAGCGGGTTTTCGACAAACCTTGCGCCCAGAGCCCTCGCGTGTCGCCGCAGTTCTTCATTGATCTGGTGGAACAGCGGTTGGCGGCCCACGTCGTCCCAGGCAACCTGGACGCGGCCGTCCCGCTCGAACCACGGCTGATCGAAAACGATCGTTCCGCGGGCGCCGTCGATGCCCATCGCCAGGTACATCATGGTGTGGTTCAGGGCGCCGTCAGGATGATACGGGGTGAGCTGAATCAGGTCGCGCTCGATGCGCTGGGCTTCGGCTTTCTCATCGCCCGTGTCGGTGTCCTCGCCGCGAAAGGCGGCAAACGCCAGTTGCGCGGCCCGGATGGAGGCGCGCGGAAAGGACAAATCCTCGATGGTGATCTGCCGGTGAAACGGAACGCCGTTATTGTAGCGAAGAGCGCCAACGATACTCGGCCCCGGCGGTATCTTCGCGCCGGGACTCTCGGGGTGATTGCCGAATCCGAGCACGTCGGTCTGGTGATCGGAATTGTGCGCGAGAGCAAAGAAGTCGCCGTTGCCGCTGAATCCTGTACCGAGCGCCGGCGACACGGCCAGGCCGTACAGGTTTGCCGAACGAAGCAGGATCTCGGTCGAGTTGATCGAACCGGCCGCGAGAATGATGTTTCTAGCAGCGAGTGCGAATTCCTCGCTGTTTGCCTTGCTCGTGTAATGGCGGCCATGGACGCGCCAGCCGCCGCCGGCCTTCTCGATCCAGTCCACCCGGTTCTGAGTGTGGATTTCCGCGCCGCCTTTTCGCGCCATCGGAAGGTAGTTCATGTACAGGGTGTTCTTCGCCCCGACGTTACAGCCCGTCATACAATCTCCGCAATCGATGCACGGAGCCTGGGCGACGCCGTGGGAGTTGGGGCCGTGAATTTCGAAATTCACCGCGAGGTCGAGGGCCGAGACGCGGGCGCCGAGTTCACTGGCGCGCCTTTCAAGCGCCTGTACCTTCTTGAGGTCGAACGCGCGAGGATGCGGCCGGGCCACCAGAACACCGCGTGCCCGGTCGTAATATGGTGCGAGGCTGGAGTGAGTGAGCGAAACGGGCCAGCCGGACTGTTCAAAGGCCTCCGGGTCGGGCACGATAGCGACATTGGCATTCACCAGCGAAGTCCCACCCAACCCGGAGCCCTTGAGAACGGAGATGTCCGGGTAGTTGAGCACCTCGTACAAACCGAGCGGGTTCATATCGGTTCGAAGCGCGTTGAGATACTCGGACTCGCTGTCCGGAAACGTTCCGACCGGCCATTCGCGTCCGCGCTCGAGAATGCAGACGGAAGGTTTCGGGTTCAGATTCGCCGTAGCCAGTCGCGCAGCTGTAATGGCACCGCCATAACCGGATCCGACGATGATGAAGTCGTAGTGCGGCTTCCGCCGCTCCCAGTCCGATGAAAGCATGGACGGTTTCTGATTCTTCGCCATCGGGGCCCCTCGAGCTCACACCCGGAGCTCATCGGTACATAGCTCGTCGTCCGTCCAGCCACCCTTCGATTCGCCAGCCTACCACCCAGCTCCCTCCCGGCCTCCAGGGCTCCGAGGGCTTCCCGCGCGGCGCATACGTATCTTAGACGCTCATTCGGCGTAGAAACCACCGGTCGGGCGACCACGAAGGTTACGCGCCGAACTGTCGGAGGGCTCAGGTTGGCGAGCGTTTCCGAGGCCGTCGGCTGA
>DAISKN010000338.1:0-7401 GCA_036820975.1 Acidobacteriota bacterium
AGCCGCGCTCGCGCTCGGCGAGTCGCGCCACCCGCAGGCTCACGAGATCCTGAAGCGAAGCTGGGAGCGCGCGCGGGGGCGATCCCTCCGCCGGGTGCTCCTGGTGGCGATGGCGCTCCTCCGGACGGAGCCCGCGACCGAGTTTCTCGCCTCCCTGCTAGCGGCCGAAAGCAGCGAGACGGCCCGCGGAGCGCTTTGCGCGCTCGGTCCCTTTCTCTACGGAGACGAGCTCCGCGAGAGGGTTCGGAAGATCGTGGAGGCGAGGGGAGACGGCGCGCTCGGGGAGCTCTTCGAGAGCGAGCTGCGAAAGAATAGAATGTCCCCCGGATGAGCCGGGCTCGCGTTCTCGCCATCGCACTCGCCGCCGTCGTCACTCAAGGCGGGTGCGATGGATCGTCGTCACCGCCCGCGGGGCCCTCGTCTACCGCGACCGCTGGAGCCGCCGCCCTGAGCGGCCGGCTTCTCGAGACGGTGAGCCGCTCACCCGTTTCCGGAGCCGTGATCGAATCTTCCTTCGGGAGCGTTCGGACCGACGCCTCCGGGAACTTCCAGCTCCCGGCGAGCGCCGCCGTCATCCCCGTGACCGTGACCGCGAGCGGCCACGTCACCCGCCGGAGCTTTCTCGGTTCGAGCGCCGAAAACCCCACGCTGGACGTCATCGAGACCGGCTCTCTCTGGAGCCTCGACTTCTACCGCGAGATCGCGCGCGACGGCGCCGGGGGTGGGAGCCTCAAGCCCCTCAACCCCTGGACGGTGGAGCCTCGATTCTACGTGGACCGCCGGCCCGAGACGGGAAGCGGTCGCGAGATCCCGGAGAGCTCGGTCTCGACGGTGGTATCGGCCATCGCGGCGGTGCTGCCTCTTCTCACCAGTCGTCGCCTGTCGGGAAACCAGGTCGAGCTCGGAGTCGAGCCTCCCGCCGACCTGACACCGGGAACGGTCGTCGTTCGCTGGGATCCGGTCGAGATCTCCCGCACCTCGGGGGCGGCTTCGGGCATCACCCGGGGAGTGGGAGGAAACGCGAGCGTCGTCGTCCTGCGGTCCATCGAGGAGACCCCCGTCATCTATCACGAGCTCGGACACGTGCTCGGTCTCTACCACCCTCTCGGCGGGCACCGCCCTTCGCACATGCTCGGCTCCGGGACTTCGACTCCACCGTTCTTCACGGAGTGGGACGTGTTTCACTCGCGGGTCTTGTACGCGCGTCCTCCGGGAAACACCGACGTCGACAACGATCCCCAGGGCTTTCTCGCGGGGGCAAGCGCTCTGCGCGCGGAGGGGATCTCGAGCGCGATCGCGATCTGCGTACTGCGATGAGATGGCTCGTCTTCCTCTCCGTTCTCACGCTCTCCTGCGCGCCCCCCGAGCAGGACCGCGGTCCGAAGGTTTACGAAGGCGTCGGGCTCGTCGTCCACATCGGGGGCGATCAGGTAACCCTCGACCACCGGGAAATCCCCGGGTTCATGGGGGCGATGACCATGACCTTCCTGGTGAAGGATGCGTCGATCCTCTCCGGAGTCGAGAAGGGAATGCGGGTGAAATTCCGGATCGAAGTCGATGGCTCCGCCTACGCGGTCTCCGAGATTACGCCCGTCCCCACGGAGTAGCTTTCACCTATGTCTCAGCCCGAGCTCATTCCGCTTTCCGAGTACGAAGAGCTGCCCGTCGAGGAGATGAAGCGGCGCGCCGCGGACCTCTACCGGCAGCTCCGAACACGCCGAACCGTCCGCGAGTTCTCCGAGAGACCCGTCTCGCGGGAAATCCTGGAACACTGTCTTCTCACCGCGGGCACCGCCCCGAGCGGGGCGAACCAGCAGCCCTGGCACTTCGTGGTCGTGGCCGACCGCGCGCTGAAGAGAAAAATCCGCGAGGCGGCCGAAGCCGAGGAGAGGGAGTTCTACGGAGGGCGCGCTCCGGACGAGTGGCTCGAAGCGCTTTCGCCTCTCGGGACCGACGAGCACAAGCCCTTTCTGGAAGAAGCACCCTGCCTCATCGTCATCTTTGCGCAAAACCACAGCATCCGCGCGGACGGGAGCAAGGTCAAACATTATCACGTGACCGAATCCGTGGGCATCGCGACAGGGCTGTTGATCTCGGCCGTCCACAACGCCGGACTCGTCTCGCTCACCCACACGCCGAGCCCGATGGGGTTTTTGAGCGAGATCCTCGGACGGCCGAGCCACGAGAGTGCACTTCTCATCCTCGTTGTGGGCTACCCCAAAAAAGGTGCTCGCGTGCCCAAAATTACCAGGAAAGGGCTTCCGGAAATCGCGACTTTCACGTAATTCAAGGTGATTTCGAGCACCCGTCATCTGGCACGGGTCGTGCCTACAATAAAGGCAGGGAGCTCCGGAGAGCTCCGAAACGTCTCCTTTCGGAGACAGAGCGGGAGGATTGAGTCGATGAAACACATTGCCTGGATTGGGATCACCCTCACGATGCCGATTCTGGCCTGGGCGCAAACGCCGGGCCTCGAGCTCTACAAGCAGGGCAAGCACGCCGAGGCGGCGAGCGCACTAACGGCCGAGGTCGAGGGGTCGCCCGAGAACAAAGAGCTCCTCACTTACCTCGGGCTCGCGCGAATCCACGCGGGCGACCCGGGAGGCGCTCTCGATCCCTTGAAGAAAGCGATCTGCCTGGACGACAATTACGCCGAGCCCCATTTTGGCGTCGGGCTCGCCTACGTAAAGATGAAGGACCTCGGTCGGGCCATACCCGAGCTCGATAGAGCTACGAAGCTCGCACCGGGTCATGCCTACGCCCACTACAACCTGGGCATGGCATATAACCAGACCGGCAAGAAGGAGCTCTCCGTCCTTCACCTTCGACAGTTCCTGGAGCTCGCTCCCGACGCCCCCGAGGCGCCCGCGGTGCGGTCGTATCTCTCGAAGATCTGAACGGCTAGAAGGCGTCCCCGAGGCTGAAGATCAGACGCCAGGCCTTCTCGTCCGGCCGCGGATTCACCACGGCGGCCCAGTCCAGGCGGATGAGGCCGAACGGGAGCTCCAACCGGAGTCCGACGCCTACGTTTTGCCTCAGCTCCGACAACCGGATATCCGAGGCGTTCTCGAACGCGTTGCCGGCGTCATAGAAGCCGGCGCCCCGGAACCGCCACCCAAGGGGAAACCGGATCTCCTGGTTGAAGACGGCGAGCCCGCCGCCTCCCAGCGGGACGATATCGATTGGACCGAGAGCGTCCTGCTCGAAGCCACGAACCGAATTGGGTCCGCCCGCGCGGAAACCGTCTTCGGGACGAAGCGGCTCGCCGAAGCTGTTCGCCGCGCCGACGCGGTAGCCCGAGGCCCAGACGATGCTTCTGCCCAGGGGAACGTAGGTGAAGAGCTGCGCGAAGATCTTTGTATACCTCAGGTCGGACCCCAGGAACTCGGGAGCGGCCTGGCCCGTGAGCAACCAGAGGCGCCCCCGCTTCGGGAGGAGCAAGTTGTCCCGGTGGTCCCCGATGAGTGATGCGCTGACGATGCTTCGCTTCGTGGTGAGGGGGGCGTCGAAATCGGGGGTTTCGAAATCGGTGACGATCCGCCGGAAGGTGTAGCTCCACAGGGCATCGATCTTCGCGGTGACCGGGCGGCCCTGCTGGGCGGTGAACGTCCAGATTCGATCGGTGAAGGGGAGGGGCTCGATCGCTTCGCGCTCGATGCTTCGCTCGACCCAGAAATCCGTGTCCAGCCGATACCGGGACAGGTAGGGGCTGTGGTACGAGAAGCGAAAGATCTTCCTCTCGCTCCCGACGAGCGCCCGGACGCCGGCGTGCTGAGCCCGTCCGAACAGGTTCGGCGCCCGGAGCTCGGTGAGCACCTCGAAGAACCCGTCGGTCGAAGCGCGCCCGCCGTAGTCGAGCTCGAGATCCTGGGTCTCGACGACGGCGACGCGGACCCCGCGGACCGAGGGCTCCAAGCCCTCGGTCGTGGCTTCTTGCGGCTCTTCCACCACCACCTCCGCTGACTGGAAGATACCGAGCTCGTACAGACCTCTCTCCGTCTCTCTCAACGCCGAGGCGCTGAGGGGCGCGCCGGGCGTCAACTTGACTTCCCTCCGGATGACGCTCTCGCGGGTGGTGTCGTTACCGCGAACCTCGACGTCCGCCACGATGACCCGCGCCCCGGGTCTCACCACGAGCCTCACTCCAAGCTCGGGAATCTCTTCCCGCTCCATGATCGTCGCCTCCACCTCGACGTCGACGAACCCGCGCTCGCGATAGAACGAGGCCGCCGCCGCGCGATCCTGGGCGAAGGACTGGACTCGAAAGGGCTCGCCTTCCTGGAGCGAGAACCTCGAGCGGAGCTCCGCCTCGTCCTCGGGGGGCACCCCCTCGAGCTCGATACGCCCAACGCGGAAGCGGGGGCCCTCTACTACCGGGACCGTGACCCGGTAGTTCCCCGTCCTCTCGTCGAACGCAATCTCCGGATCGGAGATGGAAGCGGAGACGTAGCCCAAGGACGCGTACTGAAGGCCCACGATCTGCTTCAAGCGCGATCGCTTCGTGGTGAGGAGATCGTGAAACGCCGCCGAGCGCGGCTTCGGGAGCGTCTCGAGGAGAAGGGAATCCTCCACGGCTTCGTTACCGGTGACGTCGACCACGACGTTTCTTCCCCGAGGCCCGCGCTCCAGAAATACCTTCACCAGGAGCTCCCGATCGCTTCTCTCCGTGGTGATCTCGGCGGTCGCCGTGAAGTATCCTTCCTCGAAGAGCTTCCCGGTAGCGAGGCTCGCGAGGTCGACGGTGAGGAAGGAGTCGCTCGCGTCTCCCGTCCAGGCGTTCTCGAGGGCTTCTCTCAGTGACCGGTCGGGCTCGTCTTCTGGGAACGCGAAACCCACCTTGGGTCCGACGCGGATGCGGTACTCGACGCCAATGCCCCCGTTCTCCCCCGCCTCGGTGGCCACGTCCACGATGGCTTCCAGATATCCCCGCGAGCGCAGCTCCCGGCGAGCCTTTTCCGCCTTCTCCCAGATCTTCCAGTAATCGAACTCATCGCCGGGCTTCGAGGAAAGGAGGTCCCGCAGATCCTCTTCCGTCGCGCCGGGTGTGCCGTCCTCGAACCTGACGATCACGTCGGAGATCGTTTCCTTCCGAGCCGTGGCCCTCGAGCGATCGCGGACGTCGAACCGGATCTCCTGGGAAAGTCCCAGCGTGTACTCGTTGTCCTCGTCCCGCACGACCTGAGTCCGGGTGCGCCGCGGAAGCTCGTAGTCGATTACCCAGATCTGGTTCTCGGCGTTGTCGAGGCCGATGGAGTACACGAGCGACAGGGAATTGTTGAAGCGCGCTCCGATGGTGAAGCGGGCCCCGGGGTCGGCCTCGCCCGCGATGAGGGAGGGCTCGACGGTGACGATCTCGAAGGGAAGCGCTTCGCCGATCCCGAGCTTCGCGAGATCCGCGAGGCTCGCTCCGAGGTACGAGACCATGCGGTTCGAGACGATGTCGCGGCTCGCGCTCGAGATCTCCCCCAGGGTCCTTCCGGTGATGAGGAGCGAGGCGACGTCGCCCCGCGACAGCTCGGGATGGCTCTCCGAGGTGAGCTCGGTCGAGAGGTTGTCGGTCGGCCCTCGCAACACCAGGCGGATGTCGTACTGTCCGACCGACGTGCGCGCGGTGATGTCGAGCTCGGGAGGACCCACGGGGTAGTCGCGAAGCAGGATGCGACCGGTCTCGACCCGATACTCGTTTCCTCCGAAGCGAAACCGGCCGCCTGGCCGAACCGAGGCGATGCCGGAGAGCTCCGGCGCGGCGACTGTGCCGGACGCCGTCAGGTTCACCGAGGCTTCCATTCGGGCGAGGTTGTTGTCGATGCGGAACGCTTCCGCCGCGACAATGCGGAGCTCGAGATCGACCTTCGAGGCGAAGGGACTCGGCGCGGAGGCAGTGCTCACGTGGGACAGGGACTGCAGGAGCTCGGATTCGACGCTGATGTCCCGGCTCAGGAGCGCCCGCGCCAGGTCCACGTCTCCCGTGAGCCGCAGACGATCCGGATCGCCTCGCAGCCGGAAATCGCCGTTTACTTCGCTGCGCAGGCCTTCGGGGTAGTTGAGACGGACGGATCGGGCGCTGGCGCGCAGGTCGACGTCACCAAGCGAGAAGCCATCGAGGCTGAGCGATCCCTCGGCCTCGACCTTCCCGCCGCCGGCGTCCGCCGTCAGCCGGGTGACGGTTATAGTGCTCCCCGAGAGCGCGATTTCTCCCGCCACGTTCGTGAATGCGATCGGGGGCTCCCGCACGACGAGGCGTGCGTTCGTGAACGCGCCTCGTCCTGCCAGCTCGATCGGCTCGTCTCCGTTCTTTTCGGCGCGCAGGTCCAGGTCGGTGACACCGCTCAAAGTCAGGCCGAGATCCTGCAGAAAGAGCCTCGAGAACTCATGGTCCAACCGGCCCGAAGCGCGGGCGCGGAAGGTGAGCGGACCGGGAAACGGCCGCACTTCCGACTCGAGGACGAGGCGGGTCTCGCCGCTCGCGATGCGGAAATCGGACACGAGGAGCCTCCCGTTCTCGAAAGACCACGAGCCCGGCGCCTCGTTCGCGATCTCGAAGCCCCTCATCCCGAAGCGCACGCTTCGAATCGATCCTCCACCCTGCCAAAGAGACAGATCCGTGCCCGAGCCCTGAAGCTCGCCGTCGACGGCGATCCGAAGGTCCGCCTCTTCGAGAGGGCCGACCAGGCTCAGCGGCTGCAAATCCGTCGCCTCGAAGCGGAGCCGAACGGGCGTCGAGGCGTCGAGGATCTGGGGCGGGAGCTCACCCGAGACCCGAAATCTCCCGCCGAGCGTTTCCCCCGACAACGCTTCCAGCACGAGAGCCTGGTCGCTCCAATCGGCTTCAGCCTCGACGTTCTCGACCCGAATCTCCCCGAAGCGCGCGCTCGCCCCCTCGAGGCTCAGCTCCCCGCGAAGCCACGGGTCGGGGAGAGCCCCCTCCACGCGAACGTCGACGTTCGCCCGCCCCGCGAGATCGAGCTCCGGGAACCACGGTCTCAGGAGCTCGAGCCTCGACGCCCCGCGCGCATGGAGCACGACGCTTCCGTCCCGGGAAAGAGGGACGACGCCGTCGATTCCAATCGCGGTGTCCTCGCCGACGAGCGTCAGATCGGAGACCGAGAATCCTTCGCGGGTTCCTTCGATGACGAAGGGCGAAGTGGCGCCGAGCGCGATCCCGCGGTACACGGCGAGGACCTGCTCGGTGTCCACGCGGTAGCGAAGCTTCTCGATCTCGGAGAGAGAGCCTCGAACACGAGCCCACCCCGAGACCTCGAGCTCCATTCCCGCATCGACCAGCGCCGGGAAGAACTCCCGGAACGTAGCGAAGGGAAGGTTCCCGATGGGTATTTCCGCTTCGAGGTCGTAGGGGGCGCTCAAGGTCACCTCGGCGGCGAGGATCTCGGGGCCGTCGTC
>DAISKN010000339.1:0-7396 GCA_036820975.1 Acidobacteriota bacterium
TGTGCTCCAGGGTCTTTCCGAAGCCGATGCCGGGATCGACGAGGATGGAGCCGCTCGAGACCCCCGCCGATTCCGCTTTGTCGATCGCCCGCCCGAGATACTCCTTGACCTCCGCCACCACGTCCCGGTAGGAGGGCGACGCCTGCATCGTCGAGGGCGTTCCCTTCATGTGCATGAGCACCAGGCCCGCGTTCGCCCGGGCGACGACCTCCGCCATCCGGGAGTCGCCGAGGGCGGATACGTCGTTCACGATGTCCGCCCCGGCCGCGAGAGCGCGCTCCGCCACAGCCGCGTTTCGGGTATCGACGGAAATGAGGACGCGGGAAAGAGGACGAAGACGGGCCACCACCGGCACCACCCGGCGAATCTCTTCCTCGACCTCGACGGGTGAGGCTCCCGGCCGGGTCGACTCGCCGCCGATGTCGATGATGTCGGCCCCCGCTTCCACCTCCTTGAGGGCCAAGGCGAGCGCCTGATCGGGGTCCAACCGGCGGCTTCCGGGGTGGAACGAGTCGGGAGTGACGTTCACCACCCCCATGAGAGCGGTCGTCTCCCCGAGCTTCAGTCCTCCACTCCTCGCTCGGAAGGTAAGAGAGCGCACTCCCGGTCTTTCGATTCGATCGCCGAGGGCTTCGGCGAAACCGTGGTCGGGCGGAACCCGCGTGCTAGGTCTGAGTGACGCTCCCCGGGTTCTGCAGGATGGGAGGGGTGAGGGAGGCCTTCCGCTCCTTCTCCTTCGCCTCTTTGGCGTCGGTCTTTTCCGGGGTCTCGTCGACGGATTCCCGTGCCTTCAGGGGCAGTCCGTCGATCAGCATCTGGACTTCCTCGGCGTCGAGGACCTCGCGCTCCAGGAGGGCCTCCGCCACCGTCTGCAGGAGCGGTCGGTGCTCCGTCAGGATATGCCGGGCCCGCGCGTAGTTCTGTTCGACGATGCGCTTGACCTCCTGGTCGATCTTGATCGCGGTGTCCTCGGAGTAATCCTGGTGTCTCGCGATGTCCCTTCCGAGAAAGACCTGCTCCTCCCGCCTCCCGAAGGTAAGGGGGCCCATCTTCTCGCTCATGCCCCACTCGCAGACCATTTTCCGGGCGAGCTCCGTCGCCTTCTCCAGGTCGTCGTGGGCGCCGGTGGTCAACTGGTTGAGGATGATCTCCTCGGCGATCCGCCCGCCCATCTTGACCGCGATCATCGCCTCGACGTAGTCGCGGTCGTGGCTGTAGCGATCGGATTCGGGAAGGAGCATGGTGACTCCCATCGCCATGCCCCGGGGGATGATCGTTACCTTGTGGATTGGATCGGCCTCTTTGATGAAGACCGCGACCAGCGCGTGCCCCGCCTCGTGATAGGCGGTGGTCTTCTTCTCGTGGTCGCTCATGATGAGAGAGCGCCGCTCGGAGCCCATGAGGACCTTGTCCTTGGCTTCCTCGAAGTCCGCCATCTTCACGACCTTCTGGCCGCGGCGGGCGGCGTTCAGAGCGGCTTCGTTCACCATGTTGGCGAGGTCGGCACCGGAGAAACCCGGGGTTCCCCGGGCCAGGATCGAGAGGTTCACGTCGTTCGCGAGAGGAATGCGGCTGGTGTGCACCTTGAGGACGCCTTCCCTCCCGGCGACGTCGGGGAGCGAGACCACCACCCGGCGGTCGAAACGTCCCGGCCGGAGGAGCGCGGGATCGAGGACATCGGGCCGGTTGGTCGCGGCGATGAGGATGACGCCCTCGTTCGACTCGAACCCGTCCATTTCCACCAGGAGCTGGTTCAGGGTCTGCTCGCGCTCGTCGTGGCCCCCGCCCAATCCCGCTCCGCGGTGGCGTCCCACGGCGTCGATCTCGTCGATGAAGATGATGCAAGGGGCGTTCTTCTTCCCCTGCTCGAACAGGTCTCGTACCCGGCTCGCGCCGACACCCACGAACATCTCGACGAAGTCCGAGCCGCTGATGGAGAAGAACGGCACGTTGGCCTCGCCCGAGATGGCGCGGGCGAGGAGGGTCTTACCCGTTCCCGGAGGTCCCATGAGGAGAACGCCCTTGGGAATTCTCCCGCCGAGCTTCTGGAACTTCTGGGGCTCGCGGAGGAAATCGATGATCTCCTGGAGCTCCTCTTTCGCCTCGTCGACGCCAGCGACGTCCTTGAACGTCACCTTCTTCTGCTGGCTGCTGCTGAGCTTGGCCTTGCTCTTGCCGAACGAGAGCGCTCGATTGCCGGAGCCCTGCATCTGCCTCATGAAGAAGATGAGGAACGCGATCATGATGACGATGGGCGTCCAGCTGATGATATGTCCGAGCCACGAGGAGCTGTTGGCGTCCCGCGCGGTCACCTCCACCCCCTTGTCGAGCATGGTGTTCACCAGGTTCTCGACCTGAGGAGGCGCGAACGTGCGGAACGACTGCCCGTTCTTGAACTCGCCTCCGATCTGAGCTCCGGCGTTGGAGCCGGTGATCGTCACCTTGGCGACGTGTCCCCGCTCGAGCTGAGCCATGAAATCCGAGAACGTCAGCTGGCGTTCGTTTTTCTGAATGCGCGACGACACACTCCAGAACAGAAAGATGACGAGTGCCGCGACCATCCAGAACATCAAGTTCTTCATGGTGGAGTTCAATGGTGCCTCCGAATCGAAAGATTTCTCGAAGCCATAATTCGACGGGAGCTAGCTCGAAGCGAAGCCGATGAACGGCGCGCCGCGATGCTGCTCCTCAAAGCCCAATCCGTAGCCCGCGACGAAGCCCTCTTTTTCGAGCTCGAAGCAGGCGTAATCCACGGGACAGTCCACTTTCCGATGCGCCTCCCGGTTGATGAGCGCCACCACCTTCAGCGAGCGCGGTTTCCAGGTCTCCTGGATGTGCCCGGTGATGAACGAGAGCGTCACCCCGGTATCTACCACGCCCTGGATCAACAATACGTCACGGCCGCTGAAATCGGTCGCACTGCCGAACGCGATATCGAAGCGCCGGGCGTCCGACGTCCCCACCTTGAGAAAATCACAGGTGAGCGGGAGATCGATCGACCGTATCAGGTCAGCCATGAACACCATGGAGTTGGGAAGGATCCCGACGCAGGCCAGGTTCCCCAGAGGGAAGTCCCGGCTGATTCGGCGCCCGAGCTCCTTCACTCGCCCGCGGATCTCCTCCTCGGTGAAGAGCACGCGGAGTCCGTCGCCTCCGCTCATGCGGTGACCCACCGGAACAAGAGCCGTGACGAACCATCCGTAACCCGCGATGCTTCAGATACCCCATGTCCCACCACCCAGAGGATCTCCTCTCCCGAATCGTCGAGGCCCGAGGCGCCGCGCACGACGAGCGGAACCCGTGACCTCGTGTCCCGAGAGATCTTCCTGTCCATAAGATAGCGCGAGAGCGGCTTCGATCCGGGAGCTCCCAGCGGGTGGAATCGGTCCCCCGGCCTGGGGCTTCTCACTCTGAGCTCGGGCACCCCCCCGTCGAATCCCACGACGACCGCGTTTCCCGAAGGCGGGTGCTCGACCGCGCCCGTCGCTGCTGCCGCTCCCTTTGGCCCGTTCGGCCCGACCAGTTCTCGATTCGGCTCCACGATCCGGGCCGAGAGGGTGCCGAGGCACTCGGGAATCCGGACTCGGGCTGGAATCGACAATCGATACTCGTAGCCATTATAGCCGCGTTCGCGAGCTTTCCGCGCCCGCGCCGTCGAGCTCCGCTGGAATCGCAGCCGGCCGAAAGAGAGCTCCACGACGAGTCCCGGAAGGTGCAGCTCGCTGCCGCTCCGACCGTCGTCCGCCATGGCCAGTACGTCCTCGACGTGTCGGTGGGAGACGTCGCCGAGTCCCCGGATACGCTCGATCGCCATGCGGACCAGGCGGCGCCTGAGAGCGAGCGGGTGTCGCGAGAGCGGGGTCCGGTCGATGACGATGTCTTCCGGCGATACGGAGGCCAACCCTTCGAAAACGTCCCGCGCTTCCGCCTCCATCCACGCCTCCTCGTCCCTGAGGAGCGCGGCGCTTCGGGCCAGGGCCTCGACCAGCCGGGGGTTGTACGCGGTGGAGAGCCGCGGGAGCTCCTGGTGCCGGATCCGGTTTCGAGTGAACCGCGGGTCCAGGTTCGACGCGTCCTCGCGAAAGCTAGCGCCTCGCTCCCCGAGGTAGTCCTCGATCTCCTGCCGGCGGACTTCGATGAGGGGGCGGATGATTCGGCAGTCCTTGACGGGATGAATCCCACCGAGTCCGCGGCCGCCCGAGCCACGGAGGAGGCGCAGGAGAAACGTCTCCGCCTGATCGTCGAGGGTATGGCCGACGGCGATCCTCTGCGCTTCGAAGCGCTTCGCCTGCGCTTCGAGAAACCGGTAGCGGGCCCTCCGGCCCTCGTCCTCGATCGACCGCTTGCTCGAGCGCGCCCCCAAGGCGACGTCGACGCGGCCCGACGCGAACGGAAGAGACAGGTTCTCCGAGAGCGAGCGGCAGAACTCCTCGTCCTCGTCGGCCTCGGGGCGCAGGCCGTGGTTCAAGTGGGCGAGGACCAGGGTGATCCCGAGGTGGGACTGGAGCTCGACGAGGAGCTCCGTGAGCGCGACCGAATCTGCGCCTCCGGAAAGGCCGACGAGCACGCGATCGCCCGGGCGGATCATTCGGTGCCGCTCGATGGTTCGGGTGACTTTCGAAGTCAACATCGCTCGAGGACACCACTCCTTAGACGCAAAAAATCGCACCGAGACGACCCTGGATGAAGCTCTCGCGTTCGCTTGGAGTTCCGTCTAAGTGTATCATGATAGAAGAGTTTCGAGAGAGCTGTCAAACCCGCCTGCCTGCCGAGAGGACGAGGACCATGGACAACAAGTGCTGGCGCTGCGATGCCACCGAGCCGGAGCGCACCGTGCGGAAGTGCGTGATTTGCTTCAAGTACTACTGCAACGAGTGCGCGGCCGATCGGAACGGTCGGACCTTCTGCTCGAAGCAGTGCGCGGACTTCTTCTTCTTCGGCGACGAAGAGTGACGGGGCGAGCCCCCAACCCGTGACGATCGCCGTCATCGGAGCGGGCGGATGGGGAACCGCCCTCGCCAAAATCCTCTCGGAGAAGGAGCTCGAGGTTCTCCTCTGGTGCCGGGAAGAAGACGTGCGGCGCTCCATCGGTGAGGGTCGTGAGAACGTTCGTTTTCTCCCGGGAATCCCGCTTCCCGCGAGCCTGAGGACGACGGGGAGTCTCGAGGAGGCCGCGCGCGGCGCTGAAGTCCTGCTTCTCGCCGTTCCTTCGGCCTACATGCGCGCGATCCTTTCCGAGCTCGCGCCCGCGGTGCGGGGCCCGGCGATCTTCGCGAGCGCGACCAAGGGTCTGGAGGAGCGGACGCACTTTCGCATGAGCGAGGTCATCGCCCAGACCTTCGAAGACGTCGGTCCGGTCGTGCTCTCGGGGCCGACCTTCGCCCGCGAGGTCGCTCTCGGCGAGCCCACGGCGCTCGTCGCCGCGAGCTCGCCCCTCGAAGGCGCCCTCGCGATCCAGGCGCTTTTCTCGACGCCGAGCTTCCGCATCTACACCAACGACGACGTCCTCGGGGTCGAGCTCGGCGGGGCGCTCAAGAACGTGATCGCTCTCGCGGTCGGAGTCGCGACCGGTCTCGGGCTCGGGCACAATCCGAAGGCGGCGCTGATGACCCGGGGACTCGCGGAAATCGCGCGGCTGGTGGAAAAGATGGGAGGGCGGCGGGAGACCCTCTTCGGGCTCGCGGGTATGGGAGATCTGGTGCTCACCTGCACCGGGCATCTCTCCCGCAACCGGCAGGTCGGGATCGAGCTCGGGAAAGGCCGCTCGCTCGAGGACGTTCTCGCCGGAATGGAACAGGTCGCCGAGGGAGTCCGAACCACCCACGCGGCGGTGGCGCTCTCGAAGGAGCACGGGGTCGAGATGCCGATCGTGATGCAGATGGAGCGACTCCTCCGAGGCGAGACCACTCCCGAGGAGGTCATGCGCGAGCTCATGACCCGCCCGCTGAAGTCGGAATGACCCGGAAGAACGCAAAGGCGCAAAGGCGCAAAGAAAGACCCAAGACAATGAGGGGATAGGGGGGACAGGAGGGGATTGAGGAGATAAGGAAAACGATTTGCCGTTTCTTGTTTTATCCCCCCTGTCTCCTTATCTCCACATCCCCTTGTATTTCTTCTTTGCGCCCTGGCGTCTTTGCGCTTTTGCGGGGTCTTCTTAGAAGTACTCGAGGATCTCGTAGGTCGTCGTTCTCTGGGCGGGGCGGAAGCCGGCTTCGCGAATCAGCGTCTTGATCTCGTCGGTCGTCGTCTGGTTCACGAAGCCCGTCGCCGCGTGGACGTTCTCTTCGAAGAGAGTTCCGCCGAAGTCGTCCGCTCCCCAGTGGAGCGCGACCTGGCCCGTCTTCTTCCCCTCCGAGAACCACGACGCCTGGACGTGGTCGAAGTTGTCCAGATAGAGCCGCGACGCCGCGAGGACCCGCAGGTACTGGTTGGGGCCGGCGTGGCGGGGGTACTTCTTCTCGAGCGGGGTGTTTCCCGGTTTGAAGCTCCAGGGGACGAAGGCGGTGAAGCCGCCGAACTCGTCCTGGAGCGTCCGGATCTTGTCGAGGTGCTCGACGACGTCCTCGTCGGTCTCGACGTGGCCGTACATCATCGTCGCCGTCGAGCGGAACCCGAGCGAATGGGCCTCGCGATGAACGTCGAGCCAGCTCGCGCCGACGCCTTTCTTGTGGGAGATCTTCCGGCGCACCCGCTCCGAGAGAATCTCGGCGCCTCCCCCGGGAAGAGTGCTCTGTCCCGCGTCCTTCAGCCGTTTCAAAACCTCACGCACGGCCAGCCCCGAGACCTGGGCCATGCCCTCGATCTCCGCCGCGGAAAAGAAATGGGGAGTGACGTCGGGGAATCTCTCCTTCACCGCTCTGACCATCTCGACGTAGTAGTCCAGGGGAAGATCGGGGTTGACCCCTCCCTGCATCAGAACCGTGGTGACGCCTCGCTCTACCGACCGCGCGATCTTCTCCATCATCTCGGCGACGGTGTGGGTGTAGGCCTCTGCGTGTCCCGGAGGCCGATAGAACGCGCAGAACGTGCAATCGACGGTGCAGGCGTTGGTGTAGTTCGGGTTGGTGTCGACGACGAAGGTTACGACTGGGTCGGGAAAGCGCCGCCTCCGGGCCTCCATCGCGAGCTGTCCCAGGTCGAGAAGCGGAGCCTCTCCGAGAAGAAAGAGCCCCTCGTCGCGGTCGAGCCGTTTGTCGCTTCGGACCTTCTCCCGCACGGCTTCCCAGCGGTCGGCGGTGGCTTTCACGGTCACATCGGTCTCAGCAGGTCGCGCTCCAGCACCAGGCGCCGGAACTCCTCGAGTCCCCGCATCTCCTCGGGACCGAGTCGGTAGTGGAAATTCCGCAGGTAGGAAGCGAGGTCCTCGGCGCGGCCCAGATCCCCCGCGAACTCCGCC
>DAISKN010000340.1:0-7391 GCA_036820975.1 Acidobacteriota bacterium
TCATGATCTCGTCGAGGACGAGAAGCGCTCCCACCCCGGTCGCGGCCTCCGAGAGCGCGAGAAGGAAATCCCGCCTCGCCGGAACGCACCCGCCGGACCCGAGCATCGGCTCGATCAGAATGGCGGCGAGATCCTCCCGGTGGCGCTCTACCAGCGCGAGAGCCGCGGCGGTGTCGTTGTAAGGCGCTACCACGAACGGGAACGGGGCGTTCACCGCATGACCGCCGCGGCGGAAGTAGAGGACTCCGCCGTGATACGCGCCGGAGAACACCATGATCTTGTCGCGGCGGGTGAAAGCCCGGGCGGCGACGATGGCCATGAGGTTCGCTTCGGTTCCGGAGTTCGTGAAGCGAACGAGCTCGAGGTTGGGGAACCGGGCTCGGATGGCTTCGGCGAAACGGATCTCGAGCGGGGTGTGCCCGCCCACGTTGAGGCCGAAAGCGAGCGCCTCCTCGACGGCGCGCCGGATCACCGGATGCGAGTGCCCGAACACTCCGGCGGTGTACTCCGACAGGAAGTCGACGTATTCGTGGCCGTCCGCGTCCACGAGACGCGAGCCCTCGGCGTGCACGAAGCGCAGCGGAAACGGTGAATGAAAGAGCACCGTCCGGGTGTTGCCCCCGGGCAAATGGCGTGCCGCTTCCTGATGGAGCCGGAAGCTCACCGGGTTCGCCGCTGCATAGCGCTCGCGAGCGGCCACGAGCGCCGGGGAAACGCTGGTGACGGACGTGCTCATGCGGGGAATTAGAGCGGATTCCCGGACGGCGTTCAAGACGCGCCTCTTCCGGCGTTCACCGGACCGCGGATCTCGGTTTGCGCCGAGGGCGCCTCGAGCCCTATAGTTAGCCTTCCTACATATAGGGAGGCTAACCGTGCCGTTCAGCCCGGAACTGAAGAAAGGGAGCATCGAGATGCTGGTGCTCTCGCTCCTCGAGGCCCGTCCCCGCCACGGATACGACATCGGAAAGCGCATCGAAGAGCGCTCGGGGGGGAAGCTCAAGTTCGCGCTCCCGACCCTCTATCCCACGCTCCTGCGGCTCGAGAACCGCGGCTGGATCAAGGGGCGCTGGGTCGAAAAGCCGGGCGAGCGCCAGCGCTGCTTCTACCGGCTGACGGCGGAGGGCCGCCGGGTCCTCGCCCGGCAGCGCCGGACCTGGCGGGACTACGTCGCGGCGGTCGAGGAAGTCATGGGGGGAAGCGGTGCGTAGCTGGGAGGACTACGTCCGCGGGAAGCTCTCGCTCCCGGATCTCCCCCCGGAGCGGGAGTCGCGCATCGTGCGCGAGCTCGGAGCCCAGCTCGAGGACTTCTACCGGGAGGCGCTCGCCCGGGGAGCGAGCGAGGCGGAGGCCGAAGCGCAGGCGGCGGCCGAGATCGTCGATTGGGACCGCATGGCGCGGGACCTCTGGCTCGCGGATCGCTCCCGGGCCGCGAATCCGGTTTCGCGCTGGTCGCGAAAGCTCGAAGATCGCGCGCTCTGGGGGCGCAATGGAGGCAACATGCTGGCCGACTTCGTCGCCGACGCGTGCCACGCGATTCGAGACCTCGGGAAGAACCCGGGATTCACGCTGGTCGCGGTCATAACCCTCGCTCTCGGAATCGGCGCGACGAGCGCCATCTTCAGCGTGATCGACGGAGTGCTGCTGCGGCCGCTCCCCTACGTCGCACCGGACCTCCTTATGCGGGTCCACGAGACGGTTCCTCAATACGGCCGATTCTCCGTGGCTCCGGGGAACTTTCTCGACTGGCGGCGCGAGAACCAGGTGTTCGAGCGTATCGCCGCGTTCAGCGCGGGAAGCGGGACTCTCGTCGATGGGGACGTCGTCGAGCGCGTTTCGAACGCCGAGGTTTCCTTCGATCTCTTCGATCTCCTCGGAGTCGCGCCGATACTGGGCCGCGGATTCTCTCCCGAGGAGGACGCCCCGGGACGAAACGGAGTCGTCGTGGTCAGCCACGGCGCGTGGCAGCGTCGTTTCGGGAGCGATCCCGGAGTCCTCGGCCGAACCGTAACCCTCGACGGCGCCTCGGTGACGGTCATCGGCGTGATGCCCCCCGATTTCTACTTTCCCGCCCGGCAAACCGAGCTCTGGAGCCCTCTCGCGCTCGACCCGGCGAGCGCTCCCCGCGGAGCGCACTACCTCGGCGTCGTTGCCCGGCTGAAACCGGAGGTGTCCGTCACCTCGGCGCGCGCGGAGATGGAGACGATCGCGAAGCGCCTGGCGGAGCGGTTTCCCGCGAACGCCGGCGAGTCGGCCGAGGTGATTCCGCTCCACGAGTACATCGTCGGAGGCAGCCGTCCCTCCCTTCTCACGCTTCTCGCCGCGGTGGTGCTGGTGACGCTCATCTCGTGTGGCAACGTCGCCAACCTGCTACTGGGGCGGGCGAGCGCGCGAGGACGAGAGATCGCGCTCCGCGCCGCGCTCGGCGCGGGCCGAGGCCGGCTCGCCCGGCAGATGCTCGCCGAGGGCGCCATCCTCGCACTCGGCGGCGGCGCTCTCGGCCTCGTCCTCGCGTACGCGGCGCTCGGCCCGCTGCGCCGCTTGAGCGCGGGCACCATCCCCCGGGTCGACGAGATCGCGATCGACGGCGGAGTGCTCGCGTTCACGTTTGGTCTCTCCCTTCTCACGGGCCTGGGATTCGCGCTCGCCCCCGCATGGCAGAGCTCGCGATTGCGGCCCGCCGAGGCCCTGAGAGACGGGAGCCGGAGCTCCGTCTCCTCCGGCAGCCGGCGGGCCAGGCGCGCGCTCGTCGCTGCGGAAGTGGCGCTATCGCTGGTGCTTCTCGTCGGCGCCTCGCTCCTCCTTCGCAGCTTCCGCGGGCTCGCGAGCGTCGACCCGGGATTCCGGCCCGAGAACGTCCTCACGTTCAATACCTCTCTTCCCGACGGCGACTATCCCGAAGACCACCACCTCGTTCAGTTCTACGACGCGCTCCTCGAACGGCTTAGGTCGCTTCCGCGCGTGAGGTCGGCGGGCATGGTCCAATCGCTTCCGATCGAGGATGACTACTTCCTGTCGTTCACCATCGAGGGCCGACCCGCTCCTCCTTCCGGCGAGGAGCCCTCGGCGAACTACCGCGTGGTGAGCCACGGATACTTCGAGACCCTCGGCATCCCCATCGCGCGGGGGCGATCGCTCGACGCCCGCGACGGGACCCGCCCGCCGCTCGCCGCCGTCGTCGACGAGGCGTTCGTCCGGCGCCACTTCCCCGACGAGGATCCGCTCGGGCGCCTCGTCGACGTCGGCAATGGCAGGGACGGCCTCTACGAGATCGTCGGGGTCGCCGGCGACGTGCGCCACAATGGCCTGGACCACGCACCTCACCCCACGATCTACCTGCCGTATCCGCAGGACCCCTTCAGCACGATGTCGATCGTGCTACGGGCGGACTCCGACCCTCTGCCGCTCGCGGCCGACGTTGGCGACGTCGTTCGCGGGATCGACGAAAGACTCCCTGCTTACTCGGTCCGCGCTCTCGAAGACGTCGTGAGCGGGTCGCTCGGCGAGCGCCGGTTCTCGATGTTTCTCCTCGCGCTCTTCGCCGGGACGGCGTCGTTTCTCGCCGCCGTCGGGCTCTACGGCGTCGTTTCCTATACGGCGAGCCAGAGGACGCGGGAAATGGGTCTGCGCCTCGCCGTCGGGGCGTCGAGATCCTCGCTGATCCTCACGGTGATGGCGCAGGGCATGAAGCCCGCGCTCGCCGGCATCGGCATCGGCCTTTTGGCGGCGCTGCTGCTCGCGCGCCTCCTCGAGACGCTGCTGTTCGGGGTTACGCCTTTCGACCCGGCGAGCTACGCGGCGACGGCGCTTCTGCTGTTCCTCGTCGCGGCGTTTGCCTGCTTCGTTCCCGCGCGACGGGCATCCGCGCTCGACCCTCTGGCGGCGCTGCGGCACGAATGATCCCGCAGACCGGGCGCAGACCGAGCGACCTGCGGCCGCGCACCCGCTGGTTGAAGCCAGGCCGCGTCGGACGTAGGATGCCGCGACGGGAAATTGATGACGCTCGCTCCGGGTACGAACCTCGGCCCCTACGAAATTCTCGGGCCACTCGCGTCCGGCGGGATGGGAGAGGTCTACCGGGCGCGCGACACGAGGCTCGAGCGAGACGTCGCCGTCAAGGTCCTACGCGACCGATTCAAGGACGACGCCGATTCGCTCAGTCGTTTCCGGCGGGAGGCCAGAGCCGTCGCGGCGCTCTCCCATCCGAACATCCTCGCGCTCTACGACATCGGCGAGGAGCGAGGCATCGCTTACGTCGTTACCGAGTTCCTCGTCGGCGAGACGCTCCGGGCGCGGCTGGAGCGCGGCCCCTTGCCTCTGAAGCAGGCGGTCGAGTACGCCGTTTCGATCGCGGGCGGCATCCAGGCGGCGCACGAGAAGGGAATCGTCCACCGCGACCTGAAGCCGGAGAACGTCTTCGTGACCCGCGATGGCCAGGTCAAGATCCTCGACTTCGGCCTCGCCAAAGAGACGGCGTCCGACGAGAGCCGGGACACTCAGTCCCGCCACACGATACCGGGGACGCTGCTCGGGACGATCGCCTACATGTCGCCGGAGCAGGTCCGGGGCGAGGAGGCCGACTCGCGCTCGGATATCTTCGCCTTCGGGGCGGTCCTCTACGAGATGCTCGGCGGCCAACAGGCGTTCTCGGCCGTCTCCGCGGCCGACACGCTGGTTGCGATCCTGAAAGAAGAGCCTCCCGCGATAAGCGTTCCTCCAGACGTCGACGGGATTCTGAAACGCTGCCTGTCGAAACGGGCCGAGGAAAGGTTCGAGTCGGCGCAAGGGCTGAAGTTCGCTCTCGAAACCGCCACTCTGACGGGTAAAGCGACCGGGCCTTCGGCATCCATCGCCGTCCTGCCCTTTACCGACATGAGCCCGTCGAAGGACCAGGACTACTTCTGCGAAGGCATGGCGGAGGAGTTGATCAACGGCCTGATGACCATCCCCGACCTTCGCGTGGCGGCGCGCTCGTCCGCGTTCCGGTTCAAGGGGCACGTCGAGGATGTCCGGCGCGTCGGCGAAGCGCTGAACGTCAAGTCCGTTCTCACCGGAAGCGTGCGCACCGCGGGAAAGCGCCTTCGGGTCGGAGTACAGCTCAACGACGTCGTGAACGGCTATCAGATCTGGTCCAAGCGTTACGACCGCGAGATGGAGGACGTCTTCGCAGTTCAAGACGAGATCGCCTCCGAGATCGTCGAGGCGCTCCAAACGCAGTTGGGCGCGGGAAACAAGACGCCGCGGCTCAAGCGGTATACCGAGAATCTCGAGGCCTATCATCTTTACCTGCAGGGGCGCTATCACTGGTTCGCGCGGACGAAGGGAGGGCTGGAGCGCGCTCTCCAGTATTTCGACCAGGCGATCGAAAAAGACCCAGGGTATGCCCTGGCCCATTCCGGGGTGGCCGACCTGTACTCGATTCTGGGGATCTATGGATACGCGCCTCCTCGAGTGGCCTTCCCCAAGGCCCGGGCCGCCGCCGAGCGAGCGCTCGCGAACGACGACGAGCTGGCCGAGGGGCATATGGCGCTCGGACTCGTCAAGCTCATCCACGACTGGGATTTGAGCGAAGGGGAACAGAGGATTCTGCGAGCCATTGCCCTGAATCCGAACAACGCCGTGGCCCACAGCTGGTACGCGCTCTATCTCGTGTGCACCGGGCGCGACGACGGCGAAGCGAATCGCGCGAGGGAACGAGCGCAAGAGCTGGAGCCGCTTTCCGCTTACATCGACGCCATGGCGGGCGTCGCCCTGGTCATGCAGCATCGCCACGAGGAGGCGATACGCGAGTGCACCAAAGCCCTCGCGATCGACCCCGGATATCTGGTCGCCCTTTACGCGATCGGCTGCGCCTATACCCGCGCCGGCCGGCACCAGGAGGCGATCGCGGCTCACGAGAAGGCGGCGTCGATTGCCGACCGCGCGCCTTTCTATCTCGGGTTTCTCGGCTCGGCCTATGGAGCGGCGGGGCGCGACGGGGAAGCCCGCCGGGTGCTCGGGGCACTCGAGGACAGAGCGTCGACCGGCTACGTGCCGCCCCTGTCCCTGGCTTGGGTTCTCGCCGGACTCGGCGAAATGGAACGGGCCTTCGCGGAGCTCGAACGCGCATACCAGGAGCGCAGCGGCTTTCTCACCTACCCGAAGCTGCCCCCCTTCGATCCTCTGCGCTCGGACCCGCGGTTTCGCGCGCACGTTGAGCGCATGAAGCTCGCTTATTGAGGTCCCTCAATCGCGGACGACGAAGCTCGTTTCCGACTCCGCGCGTCCGCCGCTGTTCTCATCCGTGATTCGAACGCGGATTACGTACTCGCCCGCTTCGCACTTTCGCAGAGGAATCTGACCCGTGACCCCGACGGGGTCGGCCTCGGGACGGAGGAAGCTCGCGGGGACGCCGACGGCGAG
The DNA here is from genome assembly GCA_036820975.1 of Acidobacteriota bacterium. Lineage (GTDB taxonomy): Bacteria > Acidobacteriota > Vicinamibacteria > Marinacidobacterales > SMYC01 > DAISKN01. The sequence continues at coordinate 6,400 of DAISKN010000340.1, forward strand.
TCTACCGTCGCGCATCACGAAGAAATCCACGCGCATCCGCTTTCGTCCGTCTTCGCTCTTCGTGGCGCCGTAGGCCTCGACGTAGATCTTCAAAGTGTCGTCCCGGGTGAACACTTTCTCCGCCGCGGGAATCACCCGCACCGAACCGAACTGGAAGGGCCGGGTCTCCGAAGCGTTCCCCGGGAGGATCTCCGCCGCGAGGAAGACGGAGCTCAGCGAGAGGCCGGCGCTCGAGGGCGGAGCCGGCACCACGAGCGCGACTTCCACGTTTCCGATGCGGTTGCGGTTCCGGTCGCGGATGTACGCGACCACGCGGTAGCTTCCCGGCGGCGCCTCGAGCACCTCCTCGATCGAAAGACGAACCCCATCGAGGTCTTTCGGCTGATCGGGCGCGAAGGCGAGGGTGAGCTCGTCCGCGGCCCGGTCGATCTCGAGGCCGTCCTCCATCGAGGCGACGATCACGTAATCGATGTCGTAGAGGACCCTCTCGCCGTCGGCGCGGTACGAGAGCTCGCTGTAGGGCACGGCGATCTGAACCGGGACTCGCGCCCGCTCCCCTTCGACCCAGACCGCGCCGGCGGCGGCGGTCACCGCCAGATTGCCGAATGCGGCGCGGGCCTGGACCTCGGTCTCGAGCGAAGGCAGCTCCCGCTCCGGGGTCTTCATCACGTCGTCGACTCGCTGCTGCAGGTCGAACTCCCGCATCACCTGGCGCGTGCCGTCGACGTCGCGATAACGGTCCATACCGGTCGCCGGGTCGACTTCGCCAATCACCTGGCGCCTCTGGGCGATGGCGTCGAGAGCGTTGTTCACCGTTCCGAACTGGTTCCAGATGGCGGCCGAGGTGTCGATGTCCTGCACCAGCTCGAAGTTCCCGGTGCCGTTGAAGTCCACGAACTCGAAATCGAAGCTCGGGGGAAACCCGGGGATGTCGAGGTTGTTGTACGTCCAGATCTCGCTCGGCCGCTCGAGACCGTAGCGGCCCATGGGAT
>DAISKN010000341.1:0-7389 GCA_036820975.1 Acidobacteriota bacterium
TGGCTGCCGGCGCGCTCAACTACACCGGCATCACCTGGCCGTCGGCTCTGAGCTCCTGGACCCACAATCACCTGCTCCCGTTTCCGCACGCGATGCCTCTCGAAGCCCACGAGCTCCGCGGATGGCCCACGCGAGATGTGCTTCAAACCCTCAGCGACCTTCGCCGGCGGTCCTTCTCCCCATCGGAGCCGGAGCGCTTCGTCGAGACCACCCGGCACCTCGACGACGGAGGGTTCGTGGAGGCCGCCTACCGCGAATGGCTCGGGCGCGATGCCGATCCCAACGGCCGCGAGGCTTACGTCGAGCGCCTCTCCCAGGGCAGCCGCCTGCAGGTGATCGAGAGCCTCCTCCAGTCCGATGAATTTCGTCGGCGACCCCTCCGGGTCCTGGTCGTCCCCGATCATCGCGTCTTCAACGCCGCGACTCTTCAGTACCTCGCCGAATCCGAGAGGCTCTCTCTGAGCTTCCGGCGCGCCGATCTCGGCGAGGCGGACGCCGCGATTCTCAAGGAAGGCGGGCCGCAGGGCCCGTGGCCCGGGAGCTTCGTGTCCACGGAGATCGTCGAAGCGATCGAGCGCGGTGCGGGCGGGCGCACCGGTTTTCCCTGCCCCGATGGCTCGCGGATCGTGGTTCTCTCTCTTCGAGCCGGAAGCTGACAGCGACCGTGGCTTCGGTTACGCTTGGCCGTGGTTTCCGGACGGTCGCGGGTCGTCTTCTCCCTCCTCATCGCCGCGGCCGCCTGCTCCTCGAACGAGCCCGCGCGGACGGAGCCCGCGTCGACTTCCTCGGCCCCGGCGGCCAGCCCCGCGGACAATCAGAAGCTCATCGGTCGGTGGCTCCGCAGCGACATGAGCTACATGATCGAGGTCGCGAGCGTCTCGCCGGACGGCAAGCTCGAAGCGAAGTATCTCAATCCTCAGCCGGTCCACGTCTCCAAGGCCGAGGCGAGGCGGGAGAACGACGCTCTCGCGGTGCTGCTGGAGCTCACCGACCGGGGCTATCCCGGAAGCTACTACACGCTGACCTATTTCCCGTCGGAGGACCTGCTGCGCGGCGTCTATCACCATCTGGGACTGCAGCAGAATTTCGACGTCACTTTCTTCCGCCTGGCGGAAGAGCCGCCGCGCTGACCCCTTCCCGGTTGACGATTCTCCGATTCGGTCGTAAACAGGAGTAGAACCTTTTCTCACCCGGTCAGGAGAAGTGGAATGAGCCGAAAAGCGGTGAAGGACTATGCGATCGGATGGTACCCGGGGTCGAACCGGGCGGTCGCGACCCTCGTGCTCGAGGACGGGCGGCGCCACGAGATCCCCGTGGATTCTCCGGAGGAGCTCGCGGCGATCGCGGCGATCCTCCGGGAGCCGAAGGTGTATCTCCACGATGACGGATTGCTGGCGGCTCGCTGGGATGAAGTTCACAAGACCTGACGGCCGAATTCTCGGGCTCGCCTGCGTGCTCGGAGCGGCGTCTCTCGGCTTCGACTGGCCGCAGTTCCGGGGCCCGAACGCCGCGGGAATCGCCGAGGAGATCAATCTCCCCGTGGTCTTCGGACCGGAAGAGAACGTTCTCTGGAAGACGGCGCTTCCCGCGGGTCCCTCGTCGCCTTCGATCGCCGGCGACAGGATCTACTTGACGGGGGTCGAGAACGGCAGCCTCTTCACCTATTGCCTGAATCGTCAGACCGGGCGGGTTCTCTGGCGCCGCGAGGCGCCACGCCCGCGCCGGCAGGAGCTTCACGACAACAATCACCCGGCCTCTCCGACGCCCGCGACCGACGGGACGAACGTCTACGTTTTCTTCGCCGACTTCGGGCTCCTGGCGTATGGGTCCGAAGGCGAAGAGCTCTGGCGCCTGCCGGTGGATGCGCTTCACAATCCGTTCGGCCACGGATCCTCGCCGATCCTCGCGGGGGATCTCGTTCTGCAGGTCTGCGACCAGGACACCGGTTCCTTCGTGATCGGCGTCGAAAAGGAGACGGGGCGAGTCCGGTGGAAGACGCCGCGCGATCACGCGCAGCGCGGATACGCGACCCCGATCCTGTATCAGCCGAAAGAGGGAGGTCTCCAGGCCCTGGTGATCGGCTCGTACCAGCTCCATGCCTACGACGTCGCCACGGGTGAGCCCGTCTGGTGGCTCCGCGGTCTTCCCTGGCAGATCAAACCGACGCCCGTCCTCAACGGCGACACCCTCTACTTCGTCACCTCATCGGGCGAATCCGACCCCGGCGAGCAGGAGCTCGTGCCCCCGTTTCACGAGGCGCTCCTGAGGCTCGACGCCGACCGCGACGGAAAGCTCTCCAAGAACGAGATGGTGGACGAGCGGGCGAAGGCGCGCTTCGACGAATACCTGGACCTCGACGACTCCGGGTTCCTCGAGGAGCGCGACTGGGCGCAGTTTCAATCGCGCCGCCAGGGGATGAACTCCCTCTGGGCTTATCGCGCCGGAGGCAGGGGCGACGTCACCGAAACGAACCTGCTATGGAAGAACCCGCGCACGCTCCCGAACGTGCCCTCCCCTCTCGTCTATCGCGGCGTCCTCTACACGCTGAAGGAGGGCGGGATCTTCACTTCGTTCGATCCCGCGACCGGCGAGATCCTCAAGCAGGGCCGTCTCGCGGGAGCTCCCGGAGCGTACTACTCATCGCCGGTCGCTTCCGACGGGAAGATCTACGCCGTGAGCGAGGAGGGCAAAGTCGCCGTCATCCGCGCGGGCGGCTCCTGGGACCTCCTCGGGGTCAACACGCTCGACGACGGAACGAAGGCGACTCCCGCCATCGTGGACGGGAGCCTCTACGTCCGCACGTACAGCGCCCTCTACTGCTTCCGGCAGAAGCGCTGAGACTATCGAGCTCTCAACGAACCGGACAAGCTCGAGCTCGAAGAGCTGGACCGCGAGGAGCTGGAGCTCGAAGAGCTGGAGCTCGATCGCGACGAGCTGGAGGACGAGCTGGACGAGGAGCTCGCGCTCGAGGAGCTCGATGCCGAAGAGCTCGAGGCCGACGACGAGCTGGGCGCGGACGAACTGCTCGAACCTTGAGTGGCCGACGTGGGCGAGTCGCCGCAGCCGACGAGGGAGCCAACCCCCGCGAGGACGGCGCCACCGCTCAAGATGCGGAGAAACTCCCTTCGCTTCTCGAGCCGAGAAGCCTCTGGTTCCTGGTGGGTCTCATTCCTGCTGTTCTTCATGTCTTTGAATGCTCCATTCTCAAACCGCCACTGCCTCGGCGGTTCTGGGTACGGCGCGCTCGTGTTGGAGAGCGCCGCCACGAAAGTACAACTCGATTCTCTGAATCACGTCATCGGCGGTGATCAAATCCATGCATCGGGGAAGTCCGTCCACCACGTCGACGCAAAGCTCACCCGGTTGGTCCTTCTCGTCTCCGTCGCCGAGGGGAACGGTCCGCGATTTCCAGCAGCCGCCGTCGTCGCAGCAAGCGAGCGCACCGACGGTGTGGAGGAACTGGTGGTGGGGATAGGCGGTCCAGTGGGGCGGCTCGCGCCCCCCGGCCACGACGACGCACGGCCGATTCGGAGGAATCCCGGGCCGGCACGGTACCGCCGCCGCCAGGTGCATCAGCAAGCTCACGGGACTGAGGACCCCCTGGCAGGTGTACACGAGTCGCACGAGCTGGCGCAGTTCGGTCTGGCCTCGGAGGTCTACGACGCCGTCGAGCGGGGGGTGGTGGTGTCCGGACTCGCCGACTTGCACGAACTCGATTCGGCCTCGAAAGGCGTCCACCACCTGCTGGTAGCGTTCGTGGGACCACCACTTGATCGTATAGTCGAGCTTGCCGCCGGAAACGAAGAGCCAGAAGGGCCGAGACGGTCCGAGCGTGCGCTCGACCCGCTCGAACCAGCCTTTCTCCTCATCCGATATCCAGATGTCTCCCTTGAAGGCCGTCGGTCGAATCCGGAGGCCCAGGGTTTCGTTCAGATACTCGATGAAGCCGTGGAGGAAGTGATAGGGAGTCTGATTGCTCCGATCGATGAGAGGATAGTGGCACTCGATGACGCTCACGTCCGGGTCGTCCTCGCTCAGGGGCGTGACGTGCGGGTTGTTCTCCCAGAGAGCGGGACAGGAAGTTCGCACGTCGGTGAGGAATTCTCCCGGATGGCACGAGTGCAGGTCCCGGACCGCAGCCGTGAGCATGACGATGTCGCCCGGTGACTGGAAGTTGCGCAGAATCAGTTTTCTCACACACGCTCCGTCGTTTTTCCTTCCTCCAGAGTGCAAGAGCCATTCCAGCATCGGACACACGATGGGCGCGGATTCTGCAGAACCACGTGCGTGCGCTCACCCAAATTTGCGCCACTGCACGTAATGGTTGCAGGCTCTGTGATCCCGGCCACACAAGAACTGTGCGGTTCCGACTCCGCTTGGCGAACGCGTCCCGCGCGGGTTCGCGGCTTATCGAGGCGGTGCGGGCAAGGACCCCGAGAAGACCGGCTTTCCGAGCCGCGTGATCCAGAGCCCCGAATTCAGATCGATGAAGTACACGAGTCCTTTGTGTGGCTGCGCGCCCCAGGTGAAGGGCAGGTTCGGACGGAAGCCATCCGGAGTGGCCGTCCACAAGCGCGCGATCTCGCGCCCCTGGCGCAGCAGATCTCCCCGCAGCTCTCCCGAGACGTCGAGCACCCGGCCGCCGCCGCTGTAGTAGCCCATGTAGAGGATGTCGTCCTCGACCCAGATATTGTGGGCGCCCCCCTCGGCGACGGTGTACTCGGCGACCTTGCGCGGCTTCGCGATATCGCTCACGTCCACGACCCAGACCGCGCCCCGGACGGGAATGCGGTCCTTGCTCTGCAGGTTGAAGCGCGCGGGGAACACTTCGTCGCCGACGTAGACGTAGTTCTTGTAGCGGAAGACGGCATGGGCTCCGGCGAGCCACTCGTCGCCGTAGAGCTCGTGGTAGTTGAAGCGGAGCTGGCTCACGAGCTCGGGCTTCTCCGGGCTCCCTCCGGCGATGCCCGCTCCCACGTCCAGGATGACGAGCCCATCCCGCCAGTACGCGAGGTACGCGAGCCCGTCCTTCACGTAGACGTCGTGAAGATAGCGGCCGGCGGAGAAGGGCTCGCGATCCTCTCCCGTGGGCTCGATGGTGCGTGCCTCCGGATTCGGGACTTCCCACCGCGCGACCTGACGCGGTCCGAGAGGGTCGAGAAAGTCGATGATGCGCATCGAGCCCGTGGCGTCGTCGGTAAGGTAGACGTAGTGATCGTCGATGAATGCGCTGTGCACGCCGCCGCTCACCGTCTCGGTGAACTCAGAAAGCACCCGCGGCTTCGACGGATCTTCGGTGTCGAGGAACACGATCCCGTTCTTGCGGTTCGAAGCTCCTTCGCGGGTCATGACCCCGACCCGCCCGGACGGACCCACGCTCACGTCGTTGATGATGCGTGCGTCCACCTCCAGGGTGTGGACCTGCTTCGGATTCGCGGGAACGGAGATGTCGTAGACCCGGAGCTCGTCGTCGATGGACGAGAGATAGGCGTAGTCGCCGAAGATCCATTGTTCCGCGGCCTGGAGATCCGTGAAGGCCGCGCGCCCCACGACCTCGATCTCGCGCTCCGCGTTCCTGGGCTCGATACGGATCGACGTCGATGCCGTCCGGTCGCCGCTCGAGACCACGACGGTGTAAGCGCCAGGCCGCTCGGCGACGAATCCGCCGTCGGGGTCGATGCCGGCGCCGGGGCCCGTGACCGAGAAGCGAAGGCTCGGGTTCGCGATCGTTCCGCCCGACGCGTCGATCGCGACGGCCAGGAAGCGAACGACGTCTCCGGTGCGGGCCGTCTTTCCCCGAGGCTCGATGGCGATGCGCACGACGGGATTGGGGACCACGTCGAGCTTCAGCTTCCCACTCGCCCCTTCGGCGGCGGCGCGAAAGACGGCTCGCCCGGGCGCGCGGCCGACGGCGAAACCCGACGCGTCCACCGACGCAATCGCCGGCGTCTCCGACGTCCAGGACCAGTCGACTCGCTCCCGGGGGACCCCGCGCGCGGTGAAAGCCAGAGCTTCGAGCCGCAGGTCACCGCCGACGACGAGAAGAGATTCGGGCTCCGCAATCTCGACTTTCACCACGCGAGCCGCCTTCACCCTGACCTCGGCGTATCCCGTCTTGTCTCCGATGACGGCTCCGACCCGGACCGTCCCCGCGTCGTGAAAGACTACGGAGCCGTCGTTGTCGGCCGAGGCGACGTCGAAGGGCGCCGCGAACCAGGAGGCCACGGGCTCGTCGAGGGCCTTCCCCGACGCGTCCCTGGCCACGGCGCGGAACGAGAGCTTCTCCCCCACCTCGGCCTCGGCGGACGGGGGAGTCACTTCCACCGTTTCCGCGGCGCTCTTCGGCTCCTCTTTCCGGGGTGCTTCTTCCTGAGCTCCCGCGAGGACGAGAGCGACGAGAACGGACAGGGCGAGCGTCATGGGGACGAACCTCCGGAGGCGGATTCTCTCATGGGCGAGCGGACGCAGCGGAAGCCGAGGTGGCCGCTTCCCGTGGAGACCTCCCCTTTGCCTCGCGTTCCGATCATGTAGCGCGTGCAGTACTGATCGGTGCAGAGAAAGGAGCCGCCGCGATGGACGCGCTTTCTCTCGGTGGGCTCCGCCGGATCGAAGGGCTCGTCCGGACCTCGCGGGTTTCTCGCGACGGCGCCGGACGCCGCCCGGGTGGGCAGCGGCTCCATCGTGGCCGTGGCCTCCAGGGGGATGGCGGTGGGCGTCGGCGGCAACTGGCCGGGGCCGCAGGCGGCCAGGGCCAGCAGCAGAGCCAGGAAGACGACGAAGCGGGCCAAGACTTTACTCGTAGCGAAGCGCATCGATAGGGTTCAACCTCGCAGCCCGAAAGGCCGGATAGATGCCAAACAGCAGCCCCACGGCTGCGGAAACGCCTGTGGACAACAAGATGACGTCGGGGGTAATGACCGTCGTCAGGTTCTCCGCCAGGCTGCCCACCAGGCGCGAGCCGCCGAGTCCCAGGGCCACACCCATGAGGCCGCCGACGAGGGACAGGACGACGGCTTCCACCAGGAACTGGAGCAGGATGTCGCGCCGCTTGGCTCCCACGGCCTTGCGGATGCCGATCTCGCGGGTGCGTTCTGTAACCGAGACCAGCATGATGTTCATGATGCCGATGCCGCCCACCAGCAACGAGATGGCGGCGATGGCTCCCAGAAAAATGGTAAGGACGCCGGTGATGTCGCCAAAGATCGAAACCAGGTCGGTCTGATTGATAATGGTGAAATCGTCCTCGTCTCGGAAGTCGATATCGTGCCGCTGCCGCAACAAGTTCGTGATGTCCTGGGCGGCCTGCTCCATCAGCGACTCGTCGGCCACCTGGACATAGATGATCGAAAGCAGCGGCTCGCCGCTGCGGCTGCGGAACCTGGGATAGAG
>DAISKN010000342.1:0-7372 GCA_036820975.1 Acidobacteriota bacterium
GACGTCCGCGAGCTCGGTGGAGCCGCCGAGGCCTTCGGGCACCAGGCTCTTGACGAAGTACCGCGCGAATCCGGTGTTCCCGCCGGGAAACGCGTGGAACGTCATGTCCGTGTACCGGGACTCGGCCCGGAATCCCGGGAGCTGGAAGTGCCATCCCCACCACGCGGAGATCGCGTCGCAGCCGAGACCGATGATGCTCGCGAGAATCGGATCGACGTAGGAGGTGATCTCTCGGGGAAGGCCCAGAACTCCTTCGTAGTATTGCTTCAGCGTCATCGAGTCGAGCCACGGCTCGAGCGGTCCTTTCGCGCGCTCTATCGCCGTCGAGCCGCGCCATCTCTCGACTTCACCTCCGGCCGCGCCATGGAACCAGGCGGCGTGGTTCCCGCTCCACAGGTCTCGAATCCATCGCCCGCCGTCGCCACCGACGAAATGACCCACGTCGAACGCGTCGGACTTCCAGTGCAGATACGAGTAGTGATCGAGCGGAACTCGCATCCCGGCGGCGGGGCCTTCGGGCTCGACGTACTCGAACTCGCGGGGGATGCCGAGCGCGGTGAAGTAATCGTCGGGATCGCCAGTCGCCGGCTGGATGCCGAAGTCGTTCGAGCCTTGAGGACCGATGAGACGCGTGCCCCGGACGAGAAACTCGTTCTGCTTCGCTTCGCCTCCGAAGATCGGATGGTTCTCCAGGATCAGCACCCGCCCGGAGGGCGAGAGACGCCGGAAGTGGTGGGCCGCGGCGAGCCCGGAGATGCCGCCGCCCACGACGACGAGGTCGTACCGTTCGTTGTTGTCGATCGCCGCGCCGCTCGGAGCCTCGAACGCACCCTCGCGCACCAGGTGGGCGAGCCGCAGAACCCCGGGCGTGTTTCCATGGGAGGAAGCGTAGTCGCCGACCCCGCCCGGGCCGTACCAATCGGGTCCGACGTCGAAGCTCGCCTCGATGCCGACGCCCTTCTGTTCTCGAGGCTGTCGGCAGGCGGCGAGGGCGGCGACCATCGCCGTCGAGCCGCAGAGAAAATCCCGGCGGGTGATCCGGGATTCCAGGCCGAGCGATTTCAAACGGCTCAGGCGGACTTGGGAAGTCCGTTCTTGCTGACGCCCTCGAAGACCTCGCAGAAGTAGTCGAGCTCGTCCCGGGTGGTGTAGAGGTTGGGCGTGACCCGGATCCCCTGGTACTCCTCGTGCTCGATGGGAGCGACGAGGATATGGTGCTTGTTCCAGAGGTGGTCGGCCAGCGCCCGGGGCGAGATCCCGACGATCTCTATGTTGCCGATGGCGCAGCTCATCCTGGGATCGAGCGAGGTATGGAGCCGCACGTTCGGAAGCTCCATGAGCTTCTTGGCCCAGGAGTCCCTGAGGTACCGGAGGCGCGCCTCCTTGCGCTTTCCCCCGATGGAGTTGTGGAAGGCGAGAGCCTCACCGATCGCGAGGTAGGGGGCGAGCGAATGAGTCCCGATCTCCTCGAACTTGCGGATGTCGGCGTTCATCGACTCTGGGGCCGCCATCATCGGCCAGAGGCCCTCGATCTTCTCCCGGCGGACGTAGAGCATCCCAGTTCCCTTCGGTGCCAGGAGCCACTTGTGGAGGCTGGTTCCGAAGTAATCGCAGCCGATGTCGTCCCGCTTGAACTCGAACTGGGCGAAGGAGTGCGCCCCGTCGATCATGACCGGGATCCCGCGCTCGCGGGCGATCTCGCAGACCGCTTTCACCGGGACGATCTGACCCGTGAGGTTGATCTGATGGGACATCAGGACCATGCGGGTCCTGGCGCCGATGGCCCGCCGGAACCCTTCGATCATCTCCTCGTCGGTCTTCGCCGGTACTGGAATGGTGATGTACTTGATCTCGATTCCCTCGCGGCGCCGCCTCTGATCGAGAGTGGTGCGCATCCGCCCGTAGTCCTGAGTGGTGGTCACCACCTCGTCGCCTGACTTCAAGTCGACGCCCAGGAGGAGAATCTCCATCGCTTCCGACGCGTTGCGCACGATCGCGATCTCCTCGGCGTCGCAGCCGAAGAGCCGGGCAAGCCCCTGGCGCACGGTTTCCACCCGCGGGGGCAGGAGCCGCGCCACCACGTAGGAGGGCGACTCCTCCTGCTGCCAGATGTAGTCGATGAGCGAGTCGGTCACGACCTTGGGCGAGGGACAGGTGAAGCCGTTGTTGAGATCGATGAGGCTGCGGGAGACGGTGAACGCCTGCTGGACGTCGCGCCAGTAGGAATCGTCGGCGGCGACCTCTTCGGGGGGGAGGGAAGCGATGCGAGCGGTAGCGCGCTCCACCGCGCGAATGGTCGCGGGATTGAGGAAGCCGGCGGCCGAAGCCGCGCCCAGAGTCTTGAGGAAACTCCGTCTCTTCATGGGCGAGAGGCTATCACAAGCCTAGAGCCAGAACTCGGTTCGGATGAACCGCACCAGATCGCGGGTGAGGATGTTGCCGACGAAGCTCATTCCGCAATAGATCTTCGCGACTCCCGTCATTCCCGGCTTCAGGAGCTTCTCCGTGTTGTCCACGTAGGCGCGGACGAGGACCGTGGAAGACTTTCCATTCGACGTTGCGATGGGTGCGATCTCGTCCACCTGCGCGTGGAAGCTCCGGAAGGGATATCCCAGGACCTTGAACTTCACCGGTTTCTCCAGCTCCACCACGTCCATGTCTTTCTCCGAGACCGGCATCTCCAGCACCACCCGGTCGTAGTTCGCGATCTCGCAGACGTTGGCGCCTTCCTCGAGGTAATCCCCAACCTTCTCTTCGAAGCGGTAGGTTGTGAGGGTGCCAGAGACCGAAGCGTAGATCTTGGTGCGCGCGAGCTGATCGTCGAGCCGCGACAGCTCCGCTTCCAGCATCTGGATCCGGGCCTGCTGCCCTTTCGCGTTCTTGAGGTGGAGTCGTTCGATCTCCTCCGCCCGGCTTGTCGGGCTGAGCTTGCGCGCGAGCTCCAACTGGGCCTCCGCCTCGCGTCGACGGGCGCGCGCTTCCTCGAGAGCGTCCTTGGCGTGATCGAACGTCTGCTGGGGGATGATGCCGTTGGTCCAGGCCTGCTGATCGCGCTCGAAGTCCCTCTGGGCCTTGTCCTCGACCTGACGCGCGATGTCGACGGCCCGCTCCTTGACCCCTATCTCCTCGCGGACCGCCGGGCTTGCCTTTCTCAGGATGGGGAGCTGCTCTTTCGCTTCTTCCAGCTCCGCGGCCTTGTTGCGCCTGGAAAGCTCGAGCTCGGTGGCGTCGTACTCCAGGATCAGTCCGCCCTTTTCCACGCGGTCCCCCTCGTTCACGTGGATGACCCCGATGCGGCCGCTCGAGGGGGCGCGAACGAGCTCTCGTTCCAGCGGCAGGACGCTGAGCTCGGATCGAATTCGCAGCTGCCAGGGGAAGAAGACGGCGACGAGAGCGATTCCCCCCCACAGGAACACGAAGCGGGAGCGCTTTTTCTTCTCGCCGAGCTTCTGCCACTTCTCCTTACCCGCTTCCCTGGCTACGGTGGCTGCGGTCAGCGCCGGCTTGTGAAGCAGCCCGACGAGGGTCACCGCGTAGAGCGCGAGCGCGTCGGCGCCGTGGTTCTCGAAGACGTAGCCTCCGGCGTAGTAGGCGAGGGCCCCCACCAGGAGAGCGGTATAGACGACCGCCGCGCCGCCGAAAACCGTGAGGAAACGATCTCCTCTCAAGCCGAAGATTCGGCGCTCCAGAAGCTCGGGAGTGGAGGGCTCGACTTCGAGGCCGACCAGGCTGCGGAAGATTTTTCCCACGCCGAAGAGCGCCTGCCGGCGCAGGTTCCTGATACCGAGGTGCTCGGAGAGCATGAAGTACCCATCCATCTGAATCAGAGGGTTGAAGTTGAAGAGGCTCCTCAAGCCGCTCACCGCGGCGACCACGAAGAAAGCCCTCGAGGCCAGCGTTCCCGGGGCGACCACCCGCCACCCGAGGACCGCGAGGGCCCAGACGAAGAGCTCGAAGAATCCGCCGGAAAAGAAGACCCAGAGACGCTCGCGCTTGCCCCGAAAGAGATAGGTATCGCCCACGTTGCAGTAGAAGCAGGGCAGGAAGTAGAGGAGGAGGAAGCCCATGTCGGTGACCCGTCCTCCGAAGTGCCGGCAAGCGAGGGCGTGGGCAATTTCGTGCAGCACGGTGACGAGAGATGCCGTCGCCAAGACGAAGAAGAGTCCTTCGAGGCTCACGACGCTCTCGAGGCCGAGGACCAGCTCCTCCGCGTTCAGGACGAAGACCGCGGTTGCGGCCAGGAGAGACAGGCACGCGAGCCCGACGAATGCGGGGGTGAAGCACCATCGAAAGACCGGGTACAGCCAGTCGACGAGGGCGTCGGGATTGGCGAGAGGGAGCTTCCAGTGGAAGATGCTCCTCGACGGTGCCCTGCCGAGAGGAGGGCCGTCCTCTTCCCCGCGGTGAAGAAGACCGAGCTCGCGGAACTTGTCGGCGAATTGCGAGAGGACTTCCTCCGAGACGAGGACGTTTTTCTCTTCCGAGGCGCGGCGGCGGATGACCTCGAGCGAGGTCTTCCCGTCGAACTGGGTGATGAGGAAATGCTCGAGCGGCTTCACCCGGAAATAGCGGTTCGAGCCCGGGTCCTTGATGACGAAAAAGGTCGCGCCTTCTTCCTCGACGGGAGCGATGACCAGGTCGGAGCGCAGCTCGAGCTCGCCGCTCGTCGCAGGAGCCTCCGGGCGGAACGTGTACCCGCAAGCGCGGCAGCGGACGTACGGACCGCGGGAATCGACCGCCGAAGCGACGTGGCGATGACATCGCTTGCAGCGTATGCCTTTCGCGGCTGGCACCTCTCCCTCCGTGCGTTTGGGGTTTCGACGGCGGAAACGGCTTGGCTTAAGAGGCCGCTATTCTAATCTAAAACAGGAAGCGAACGGAAAGCTGGAACTGCCGCGGCGGCCCGGCCTGGACCACCTGCGAAAAGGCCGGAAGCGGAGTCTCGGGGGCGGCGTAGGGATCGAAGACCTGGAGCGGGTTGAGCCGGTTCGTGAGGTTGAAGACGTCGAGAGCGACCGCGAGCCTCCGCGCCTCCCCGAGCTCCCAGGTCTTGCCGACCGAGACGTCGAGAGAAGCGACCGAGCCGGCGCGAAAGCTGTTCCGCTCGAGAATCCCGCCGGAAGAGAATCCCCGCTCGCGCAGCTTCAGGTCTCCATCGAGGTCCGCCTCCACCCGGGGGTCGAGTGGGCGCCCCGCGCGGGCGCGGGCGATCGCCGAGAACCGCAGCCCCAGCGGGGCATCCCAGACTCCGCTCGCCACGAAAGAATGGGGGATGTCGAACGCGCTCCGCCCCCATTCGAGGTCGGGTCTTCCCGGGTCCAGGGGCAGGGACTCTTCGATCCGATAGTCGTCGCCGTCGTTCGTCGTCCGCGACCACTGGTAGACCGCCTGAAGGGTGAACGAGGTCTGGTAGCGTTTCGTCGCCTGGACTCTGACGCCCCAGAACCGGCTCGAGCCTCCCGAGCCCACGAGATAGAGGTCGCGGTAGTCCGAAACGCCGAGGGGCCGGGTGAGATCGGCGGCCGGGGAAGATCGCGAGCCGGAGGCGGTGTAGTCGAAGAACGCGGGCGCGTTGGCGTCGACGGGAAGGAGGAGATCGGATCCACGAACGTGATTGACGTCGACAGCGACCGAGAGCGCGGGCAGCCACTCGCGCTCGAGTCCGACGCTCCACTGCTGAGCCGCAGGCGAGCGGCGATCCTCGGGGCCGTAGAAGTTCGCGACCGTCCCCGCCGCGCCGACCGGGTGCGCGACGACTCCGAGCCCGGCCGATCCATAGAGCCGCTCGAGAGTGTCCACGATGGAAAGGACGGAGCTGTAGAAAATGCCGTAACCGCCGCGCACCGAGGTGCGCCCGTCCCCCGTCGCGTCCCAGTGGACGCCCACCCTCGGCGCGAAGTTGTCGTTGTCGGGTACCGAGGTCTCCTTCTCCCACCGAACGCCGAGATTGAGCGTGACGTAGGGGGAGAGCGGCCAGTCGTCCTGGACGAAAGCCTGGATGTGGCTCTCGCCGCGCTCGAGCGAGCCCCTCGTACCCGTGGATTCCCAGACCACGTACGGAGCGCGCGGGACCGACGGAACGAAGACCAGCCCATCGCCGAAGCGTTCCAGCTCGCTCGCGCTCTCGATGCGGAGGAAGCTGAAGCCGGCTTTCACGCTGTGCGCCCCGGCGGGGAGGGAGAGAATTTCGGAGATCTCCAGATGATCCTCGTCGGCCCGCTCGAAGCGGGTGGGAGAACCTATGTTGCCGGCGAGCGGATCCCTGATCGCAGCGCCCAGTGGAGGTGGGCCCGCCGTCGCCCGGAACCTCTCGGACGCGAAGCCGACCCGAAGCTCCGAGTGGGCGGATCCGATCGACGAAGCGAGCGTCCCCGAGACCGCGACGTCGTCGTTCTCGGTGTCGAGGCCGCTCTCGAAGACGTCGTAGCCGCCGACCCCGGTGAGAGTCGACTCCTGCGAGAACAGGGCTTTTACGGTGAGCTGGTGGCGGGAGTCGATGGAGTGCGAGAGCTTCACGAGCGATCGGAGCTTCTCGCTCGGAAGCTCGTAGAGCCCGCGGAACCGGCCGTCGTCATAAGGCGCGGTCACCGCCACGTCCTCGTCCTGATTCCAGTGCTCGAGGGCGGCGAAGAGATAGGTCCTCTCCTCGACCACCGGTCCGGAGAAAGTGAACCCCAGATCCTGGCGGTCGAGCGCGGTGTTCTCGGAGGTGAGAGGATCACCGGCGTCCCAGCTTCCGGGTCGAACGAAGGCGAAGAGGCTCCCGTGCCAGTCGTTGCCGCCGGCCTTCGTGGCCGCGCTCACGATCCCCGAAAGACTCCCGCCGCGCTCGGCCTCGAACGGGCCGCTCACTACCCGAAACTCCTCGACGGCATCGATGCCGACGTCCGCGAGAACCACTCCGTGTTGATCGCGGGTGTTCTGGAGCCCGTCGAGCTGGTAGGCCGTGTAGTGCGCGTTGGCTCCGTCGACCGAAAGGCCCTCCCCGAGCTCGCGCGCCGAGCCGTCGAGCGGCGCGAGCTCCAGATAATCGCGCCGCGAGAGCGGAAGCTCTTCGAGCTGACGCTCCTCGACGGAGAGGCCCACCTGGGACTGGCTCACGTTCAGAAGCGGCGCCTCGCCGGTGAAGGTCATCGACTCCTGGACCTCGCGCGGCAGGAGGGTGATGTTGAAGATCGGCTTGGTGTCGGCGAAGTACTTGAGGCCGGCGTAGCGCGGCGTGGCGTACCCGGAAAGGCGGGCCTCGAGGGAGTAGACGCCGGGAGGCAGACCGGGAAAGCTGTAGCGCCCGGTGTCGCCGGTGGTGGCGGTGCGGGTGAGGCCGGTAGACTGATCGACGAGCGTCAGGACGGCGCCCGAAAGACCGAGGCCG
>DAISKN010000343.1:0-7369 GCA_036820975.1 Acidobacteriota bacterium
ATCCCGCGAGAGCCTTTGAGGAGGACCACGTCCCCCTCGCGGAGCTCCTCGAGGAGCAGTCTTCCCGCTTCCTCCGCGCTCGCGACCGAGCGGAGCTGCGAAGGCGCCGCTCCGGCCTCGAGGGCGCCCTCGAGGATATGGGCGGCGAGCTGGCCCACGCCCACGAATCGTTCGATGGGAAGGCCGGCGGCGAAGCGCCCGACCTCGCGGTGCAGCTCGACCCCCCTGTCGCCGAGCTCCAGCATGTCCCCGACGACCGCGATCCGCCGCACCGCGCCTTCCTCGGAGAGCGCTTCGAGCGCGGAGCGAAGAGCGCGGGGATTGGAGTTGTAGGTCTCGTCTACGAGGACGAACCCCCGGCCGAGATCCACCCGCTCGCCGCGGTGGTGAGCGGGACGAAGACCGGAAAGCGCCCGTGCCGCGGCTCCGAACGGAACGTCGAGAGCGCTCGCGGCCGCGAGGCCCGCGAGCAGGTTGTAGACGTTGTGCCGGCCGCGGAGAACGGATTCGATCTCCACTTCCTCAACTGGCTCGCCGCGGAAGACCGCCTTGAAGCGGAGTCCGTCCGCGGTCGTACGGATCGCCGAGCCGCGCACGTCGGCCCCGTCCCCGATTCCGAAGCGGATCTGACGTCCGGAGAAGCGGCGAGCCTGATCGAGGACCAGAGGGTCGTCCGCGTTCACGACCGCCGTCGCTCCCGCCGGAAGCCCGCGAAAGAGCTCGCCCTTCGCCTCGGCGATGGCCGAGACCGTCCCGAAGAACTCGAGATGAACTTCGCCGACGTTGGTGAGAACACCGACGTCGGGCCGGGCGATCTCGGTGAGCCGGGCGATCTCTCCCGGCGCGGACATTCCCATCTCGAGGACGGCCACCTCTTCGTCCTCCAGTTTCAGTATCGAAAGGGGAAGGCCGTAGAAGTTGTTCAGGTTTCCTTCCGACTTCAGAACCCGCTTCGTGCTTCCGATCGCCGAGGCCGCCGCCTCTTTGGTGGTCGTCTTGCCCATGCTGCCGGTGACGGCGACGACCTGGACGGCGCGCTCCTTGCGAAAGCCGCTCGCGAGATCCTGGAGGGCGCGCGTGGTGTCGTCGACGCCAATCGCGAAGACCCGCGGCGGAACTTCGACTTCGTTCTGGATCACCACGCCCGCGGCCCCTCTTCCCACGGCATCGCGGAGAAACTCGTGACCGTCGTGCCGCGGTCCGGAGATGGCGAAGAACAGATCCCCGCGGCGCAGGGTGCGGCTGTCGATTGAGACCCCTCCGTCGAAGATCTCCGAAGGGGCTCCCGTCCGCAGGGTCCCCCCCGCGAGACGCGCCATCACACCCAGCTCCAGTCTCAAGGTCCCAGGATCTCCCTCACCACGTTTCGATCGTCGAAATCGAGCACACGATCGCCCACGATCTGATAGGGCTCGTGGCCCTTCCCCGCGATGACCACCAGGTCCCCGGACTCTGCTCTCTCGAGCGCGAAGGCGATCGCTTTCCTGCGGTCGACCTCGACCTGGATCGATCCCGGGTGCTCCTTGGTGCCGAGCTGGATCTCCCGAACGATCGATTCGGGATCCTCCCCCCGCGGATTGTCGGACGTGAGGACCACCCGGTCCGCGAGCCGGGCCGCCACCATCCCCATCAGCGGCCGCTTCGACCGGTCCCGCTCTCCGCCGCAGCCGAAAACCACCCAGAGCTTCCCCCGTGTCAGAGGCCGAGCCGCCTCGAGAAGCTTCCGGAGCGCGTCGTCGGTGTGGGCGTAGTCGACCACGACGTCGAAGGGCCGGGAGACGGAGACTCTTTCGAAACGACCCGGAGCTCCCGGAACCTCGGAGAGCGTTCTCAGGATGTCATCGCTTCCGAATCCCAGCGCGCGGACCGCGGCAAAGACCCCGAGAAGATTCAGCGCGTTGTAGCGCCCGACGAGCCGGCTCCGGATCTCTCGAACGACGGTTCCTTCCCGGAACGAGAGCCGTGTTCCCTCGAGAGAGGTTTCGACCGAGACCATCGCCAGGTCCGCGGTGGGAGAAACGCCGAACGTCGTGGTCTCCGCCGCGAGGCCGGAGGCGAGCCGCTCGCCGTAGACGTCGTCGATGGCGATGACCGCACGGCCGCGGGGCCGCAGGTAGCGCGTGAACAGGAGCCGCTTCGCCTCGAAGTAGCTCTCCATGTCCCGGTGGAAATCCAGGTGATCGCGCGAGAGGTTGGTGAAGACCGCGACCTGGAACTCGGAACCCTCGAGACGGGAGAGCGCGAGACCGTGAGACGAGACCTCGAGGGCGCCAAACCGGCAGCCGGCGGCGACGGCCTCGGCGAGAAACTCCTGAACCGCCGGCGCCTCGGGAGTGGTGTGGCGCGTGGGGGTCGCCCGGTCACCGATTTTCGACACGACGGTGCCGAGCATGGCGCCGGGGGGAGCGAGGCGGGAAACGAGCCCATCGATGAGATAGGCGGATGTCGTCTTGCCGTTGGTCCCGGTCACTCCGACGAGATCCATCTTCTTCGCCGGATCGCCCCAGGCTTTTGCCGCCATCAAGCCCGCGGCTTTCCGCGCGTCCGGCGTCTGCACCCAGGTGACTTTCCCTGCGGTCCCTGCGGTCCCTGCGGGCCCTGCGGGCCCTATTGGCCCTACCGGGGCCGAGAGCTTCGCGTCGGGCGGCTTTTCGCTCACCAGAACCACCGCTCCCCGGGCGACGGCGTCTCCCAGGAAACGATGGCCGTCGGTCTTCTCGCCCTGGACCGCGACGAAGACGTAGCCCGGGCGCACTTCCCGCGAGTCCACGGCCACTCCTTGAATCTCGACGTCGCGCGGACCGCGGACGGTCTGGAGCGGGACCAGCGCGAGGAGCTCGCTCAGCTTCACCCGGCTGCCGCTCCCGTTCAGTTCTTTTCCTCCCTCGATCTCTGTCGTCGCTTTCATCGGAATTCTTCGTTCACCTCTCGAATCGCCGGCCGCTTGCGCGATGTTCCGGCGGGCCCGGCCGAGGCCCCGGGGGCTACGGCCGGACGGGAGACTTCCGCCACTCGGATGGCGCCTCCCGCCTCGCGCGGCGCCACCGAAGGAGCGGACGGCCCCGGCGCTCCCAGCGGTATGTGACTCAGGACCAGGCGCGCCTCGACTCCCGGCACGAGCGGAACCCCGGCTGCCGGACTCTGCTCGACGACGAAACCCGTTCCCTCGACTTTCGGCACCAGTCCAAAGGAGACGAATCGCGCGAGAGCGTCCCGCGCGGAAAGCCCCAGGACCTCTGGGGCGCCCGCGCCCGCCGGCCTCGACCAGGAGGCGTCGGACACGGCGGCGGTCGGCTCCGCCGCCACTGGCGCCCTCATGGAAAGAATAGGCTCCGTTTGTGGCCAAACTTTGGCGAAGCGGGCCACCTCTTCCTCGTCCCGGGGCACGCCGAGCTGGCCGAGGGATCGCTCGACGATCCGGGCGAAGACCGCCGCGGCCCTCGATCCCGAATGATCGCCCTCGGGGGAGTCGAGGATGACGAGCGCGGTCACTTCCGGCCGATAGGCCGGGGCGAAGCCGACGAAAGAGGCGATGAAATCCGTCTTCGAGTAGCCGCCGGGAACCGCCTTCTGGGCGGTGCCGGTCTTTCCGGCGACCCGATACCCGCGGAGGGCCGCGGTCTTCCCCGTGCCTTTCTCCACGACCTCGACGAGGATCTCCGTCATCCTCCGGGCGGTCGTCTCGCTCACGACCCTCCGGACGGGCTCGGGCGAGAGCGCCGGCACGATCGCTCCGTCGCTCCCGCCGAAGCCCAGAACCAGTCTCGGACGCATCAGGTAGCCCGACGTCGCGATCACGTTCGCCGCGGCCACCATCTGCAGGGGGGTGACGCTCACCTCCTGTCCGAAGGTGATCGAGGCGCTCGTGACCGGCCCCCATCGATCGACCGCGCGCAGAATCCCGCGGCTTTCGGCGGGTAGCTCGACTCCGGTCGGCTCGCCGAAACCGAAAGCCCTGACGTAGGCATCCATTCGGCTCTTCCCGAGGCGCTGGCCGATTCTGATCATCCCCACGTTGCTCGAGAGCGACACCACTTCGCGGAAGGTGAGGACGTCGAACGGCTTGTGATCGCGGATGTAGCGATCGGCGATCCGGATTCCGCCCTGCCCGCAATCGATGCGCTCGTCCTCCGTGGTCACCCCTTCCTCGAGCGCCGCGGCCGCCGCGACGATCTTGAACGTCGAGCCCGGCTCGTAGACGTCGGTCACCGAACGATTGCGCCGTTGACTCTCCGGCGAATCGTTGAATCGATTCGGATTGAAGGTCGGAACCGAGGCCATCGCGAGGATCTCCCCGGTGTGCGGCCGCATGAGGATCGCGATTCCGCTACGGGACCGGCTCTCGCGGACCGCGGCGGAAAGCTCGGTCTCGGCGATGTACTGGAGGTTCTCGTCGAGGGTCAGGTAGACGGACTCGCCGGGGATGGGGCGCTTCTCCACCCGGGTGCCGGCGCGCCGGTTCAAGGCGTCGCTCCAGATGACGCGGCTTCCGGGCTCGCCCTTGATCCGCTCCTCGAGCGCGTACTCGACCCCTCCCATTCCCGCGTTGTCGACGCCCACGTAACCCAGGACCTGGGAAGCGAGGCGGCGCTTCGGGTAGAACCGGCGGCTTTCCTCGACGGAATGGACCCCGCCGACGTTCAGAGCCTCGACGCATCGCGTCGCCTCCGGGCCGGCCTTTCTCTCGAGCCAGACGAAATCCTTGTCTCCCTGGAGCCTTGTCAGGACTCTCCGGCGCGGAATCCCGAGGCAGCGGGCAATCGGGCCCGCCGCCTCATGGGCCCGCTCCGGCGTGAAGGCGCTGGGCACGGAGTAGAGCGAATCGACTTCGACGCTCTCCGCGAGCGCGCGCCCGTTTCGATCGTGGATGGTCCCGCGGCGAGCGTCGAGCTTCAGACGCCGCTGGTACTGGACGAGTCCCCTCGCCTCGTACTCCTCCTTCGCGAAGATGGTCAGGTAGGCGAGCCTCGAGGCCACGGCCACGACCGCGAGAGAGGTGCAGAGCCCGAGAAGCAGGAGACGGACGCGCACCCGGGTCAAGGGACGAGCTTCCTGCCGGCCCTCTCCGGCTTTCACCGCGTCTCTCCCCGCGTCGGAACGTCCGCGGACGCCGTCTCGGTGCCCGTGGGGCCGGGGGATTCGACGGGCTCGATCACCAGGATCTGCTCGGGACCGGGGTACACCATCCCGAGCTCGTTCTTCGCGATGCTCTCGATCCGCGCCGGATCCGATTCGGTGGCGCGCTGGAGCTCGAGGTGATGCTTCAACTGGACCAGCTCGTCGCGCCTCTCCCGGAGCTCCTCCATGCGATATCCGAGCCGAATCAGCTCGAAGTGAGGCCAGGCATAGACGAAAACCGAAAGCGTCAGAACCACGCCCAGGAAGGCGACCCAGAAGAGCTCGCGGTGCCGCTTCCGGTCGAGCTCGCGCACGAGCTGCTCGTTCGCGACCGCCTTCGTCAAGGTGAAGCTCTGGCCCTTCACGCGACCCGCTCCAACGCCCGCAGCTTGGCGCTGCGCGCTCTCCGATTGCGGGCGACCTCGGAGGGACCCGCAGTGAGAGGTTTCTTGGTGAGGATCCGGAAGCGCCGCTCGTTCTCGGCATCCTTCGCGCGCGCGCGAAAAGCGAGCTTCACCGCCCGGTCCTCGAGGGAGTGATAGGAGACCACCACCAGCCTCCCTTCGACGCGAAGGCGGTCGGGCGCCTTCTCGAGGAAAGTCTCGAGGGCTTCGAGCTCGCGGTTCACCGCGATCCGTATCGCCTGGAACGTCCGGGTCGCGGGGTCGATGCCCCCTTTCCGCGGCCCGAGGACGGAGACCACGGCCCGCCTCAGATCGATCGTGGTGCGGAGCGGACGCCGGGAGACGATTCGGCGCGCGATGGCGCGGGCCCTGCGCTCGTCGCCGTAGTCCCTCAGGACCCGCTCGAGCTCGCGCTCGTCGGTTTCGTTCACCAGCTCCGCCGCCGTGAGGTCCTGGGATCGATCGAATCTCATGTCGAGCGGACCTTCCGCGCCGAACGCGAATCCCCGATCGGCGGCGTCGAGCTGGAGGCTCGAGAGCCCCAGGTCGGCGACGATCCCATCGACGAGTCCCTCCAGATGCTCCTCCAGATCCGCGAACGAGCCCCAGACCAAGGAAAGCCGATCGGAGTCGGCCCCGAACCGCTCTCTCGCCGCTTCGATCGCTTCCCGATCCCGGTCGAACGCCACGACCCGGCCCGACGGCCGGCTCGCGCGCAGGAGCGCCTCGGTGTAGCCGCCTCCTCCGAGGGTCGCGTCGACGTAGAGGCCGCCCGGCCTCGCGGCGACGAGCTCGAGCACCTCGGGGAGAAGCACCGGCAGGTGCTTTCCCGGCTCTGCCCCTCGATCCCCATCTTCGTTTCCGTCCTGCACTCCCCCGTCTCAGATTCCGAAGCCGGAGAGCGCGCGCTGGTCGTCATCCGTCATCGGGTCGCTCGTCAGCTTCTCGAGGAAGTAGTCCTGGTTCCAGACTTCGAGGAAGTTGAACTTCCCGAGCACGGCGACGCCCCCCTTCATGCGCGCCGACTCCCGCAGCAGCGCGGGAATCACCAGACGGCCCTGTTTGTCCAGCACTCCCGCCTGCCCGAAGAAATGAACCCGGTTCAGGAACTTCACCTTGGCCGGATGCGAGTCCGGCATCGACCCCAGCCTTTTCTCGACCTCCTGCCACACGTTCATCGGGTAGATGCGCGCGTTGTCCCCGCTCACGCTGGTGACGAAGATCTCCGAGCCGTAGTTGGTCTCGATGAGCTCGAAGAACCCGGAAGGGATCTTCAGTCGCCCCTTCTCGTCTACCCGCGCGGGATGATTTCCGCGGAGCAACTGGACCTCCCCAGAACCTCGGATTTGCGCACCGAGACCACCAGTGGCTGAATCAGACCACTTTGTTCCACTTAATTCCACGAGGATCCTAGGATGGCCACTATCTCCTTGTCAAGCTACATTTAGGGGCACTTGTCCCCCTGCGGAATGAGACTTTGTCCGTGGGAAATGACCCACAGTCTTTTTGTCGCCCGACGCCCGGGAATCCTCCGGCAGCCTGAGCGCTGTAGTAAGATTCGGCGGTTTCCCATGAAGGCCGGCATCGTCGGTTTCGAAGGCGTTGGAAAGCGCACGCTCTTCGCCCTCCTCACCCAGGTCGCGGGAGCGGCATCGAGCCGCACCGAGCAGGTGGGCATCCTGAAGGTTCCCGATTCGAAACTTACGACTCTTTCCAGACTGCACGAGTCCCGGAAGACCACGCCGGCGACGGTGGAGTTCGTGCTCATTCCCGGACTGGTGAAGGGACGATCCAAGGAGAAGCTCGACGTGTCGAGCCTCCGGGCGGTGGACGTCCTGGTGCACGTG
>DAISKN010000344.1:0-4890 GCA_036820975.1 Acidobacteriota bacterium
GGTGGTAGAAGCTGAAGCTGATCTCCATGAAACGGTCCTGGTTGAAGACTTGCGTGTGCTTCACGTGGGCGAAATTCATCCCCGGGGTGTTCTGGGTGAACTTCCCGTCCGGAGCGATGCTGTTGTCCGGAGGGCGGTTGCGGGCCCAGTGGGGCGAGGCGCTGAAGCTGAAGTCCCACCGCGACCTCTCCCTCTGCTGCCACGTCACTTTCTCGTGGAGGCTGTAGAAGTCGAGGTCGACCGGGTCCGCCAGGGTCAGGATCGAGCCCTGCTTCTCGTCGATCCACTGGAACGCGCCGTAGTGCCATAGCTTGTCGCGCACTATGGGGCCCCCGAAGGAAGCGTCGTAGAAGTAGGCCTCGCCGTTCGGCTTGTCCCGGACCTGGTTCGCGATGTCCGTATCCTGGTCGCTGTAGAAGCCGTTGGGACGAAACGTGAACTTGGCCGAGCCTGTGGTGGCGTTGGTGCCGGTCTTGGTGGTGATCTGGATGACGCCGCCGTACTGCTCGCCGAATTCCGCCGGGATCCCGTTGGATACGATCTCGACCGACTCGATGGCGCTCGGCACCATGAGAAAGCCGGCGCGGTTGGCCGAGAACATGTTGCTGGCGCCGTCGATGCGATATCCGTTGCCCCAGATCTCCGCGCCGTGCATGTTGAACTGATAGAACGTGAGACGGTCCCCGCGGTTCCACGAAACTCCAGGAAGCTGCGGCACGATTTCCGTGTAGTTGCCGCTCAGAAGCGGCAAGTCCCTGATGAACTCGGCGTTGATGTCGGTAGATTGCTGCGTCGTGGTCACGTCGATGAGCGGCGATTCCGCGGTCACCGTCACCGTCTCTTCCACACTCGCGATCGAGAGCGAGACGTCGATGTCCTGCGTGAAACCGGGACGCACCGTGATGTCGCTGACCCGGACGGTGGCGAATCCGGAGAGCTCGGCCACGAGCTCGTAGTCTCCCGGCGGCACCGCGACGAAACGGAACTCGCCTTCGGCGCCGGACGTCCCGAATCGCTCTGTCGACCGCTCGATGTCACGAAGGGTCAGCGTTGCCCCTGGAACGACCTGTCCCGACTCGTCCTTCACCGTGCCTCGAAGGATGCCGGTTTGGAGCTGGGCCGAGAGATTCGCCCCCCCGACGAAAGAAACAAGCAAGGCTATTCGAATTGCACGCATCATCGAACTTTCCTCCGTTGGCGAGCCAAAAAGGTGGCCTCACCGCTGGCGTATCCAGTGTGCGGTATACCGTCACCGGGGCGTTCCTGTCAAGAGTTAACATTGGGTTCACATCGTATTCTGCATCCTGTATACTTTCGCGGTTCGGAGGGGGCATCGATTTGACGACAGGTGGCTTGACGCGCTGGACAGCGGCGTTCTGGGCGCTCTTCTCCCTCGGGGCATGTGAAGGTGGCGGGCGAGCTCCGAACGACCCGATTCGTATTCGCCTCGGGCACGTGGGGACCTCGGGCTCCCATTACGATCTGGCCTGCCGGCGCTTCGAGGAACTCGTGGAAGGTCGGCTTCCCGGACGCGTCGACGTCCAGGTCTATCCCGCGAGTCAGCTCGGGAGCGACAAGGAAATGCTCACGGCGCTGAGGCTCGGAGCGCTTCAGATGCAGGTGCCTTCTTCGACTCTCCATTCGGTCGATCCCGTTCTCTCGATTTTCGATGTTCCGTTCCTGATTCAGGACCGAGGGCACCTTCGCCGGGTGGTGGAAGGACCGCTCGGCGAGGAAGTGCGTCGTCGTCTCCGAAAGCACGACATCGAGCTTCTGGGGTTCTGGGAGAACGGCTTCCGCATGATCACCAACAACGTCCGCCCGGTGCGCGCGCCGGAGGACCTTCGCGGCATCAAGCTCAGAACCCCCAACGATCCGCGACGCGTAAGGCTCTTCCGGGCTCTCGGCGCGAGTCCTACCTCGATGCCGTTCGGCGAGCTCTTCACCGCGCTGCGTCAGGGAGTCGTGGACGGACAGGAGAACCCGCTCTCCCAAATCGTTTCCGCCCGCCTCTACGAGGTGCAGAAGTTCCTCTCCCTTTCGCGGCACGTTTACTCGCCCGCCTATCCAATCGCGAGCCGCGGGTTCTTCGAGACGCTTCCCGGCGACGTGCAGGCGGTCCTTCGCGAGGCGGCCGTCGAGGTCGGCCGCTACCACCGGGACCTCGGAGAGGTGCGGGATGCGGAGTTTCTGGAGACCTGCCGCGAGCACATGGAGATCACCTCGATCGACAGGGAGAAATTCCTCGCCGCAACCGACGTCATTGTCGAGGACATGGCGGCCGTGTTCGGCGCCGACCTTCTCGACGCCCTGCGAAAGGAGCTCTTGGATGGGGAATCCCGCGAGCCCGGATCCGAAGCGACCCGGGCTCGATAGCGGGCTCCGCCGCCTCGTGGAAGGGTTGTCCATTGGCCTCCTCGCCGCGCTCACCGCGATCTGCGTCCTCGAGGTCACGCTCAGAAACCTCGCGGGGGCGAGTCTCGGTTGGGGCGACGAGATGGCGGGCTACCTCCTGGTCTGGCTCACGTTCATAGGCGCCACGCTGGCGCAGCTCGACTCCGGCCATATCGGGGCCGACCTGGTTTCACGGTTCCTTTCTCCCGCGGGACGAAGGCGCCTCGAGCGCGTCTCCCAGGGCATCCTGCTCGCGCTCCAGCTCTTCCTCCTGATCGGAGGCGTCCAGCTCGTTTCGATCGCCCTCCGAGACCGGGCGACGTCGCTCCCCATCTCCATGGGAGTCCTCTACGCCGCCGTCCCGCTCTCCGCGCTTCTTCTCGCGATCACCCACCTC
Source organism: Acidobacteriota bacterium (assembly GCA_036820975.1). Lineage (GTDB taxonomy): Bacteria > Acidobacteriota > Vicinamibacteria > Marinacidobacterales > SMYC01 > DAISKN01. The sequence goes on from DAISKN010000344.1 coordinate 2,792, forward strand.
GCAGCGCTCCTTCGGCCGGCCTCGCGCGACCGGGCGGGATCCTCGACGTGACCTTCGTCCTGCTGTCGGGAATCGTCGCCCTCGTTCTGCTGCGAGTTCCCATCGGCTTCGCACTCGTCGCCGCATCCGCGCTGGTCATCGTTCTCGACGATCCCCGCTCGTCCGCCGTGGTCCCCCTCCGCCTGTTCCACGGCGCCGACAGCTTTCCTCTGGTCGCCGTTCCTCTCTTCATTCTCGCCGGGGCGCTCATGAACCGGTTCGGGATTTCAGCGAGGCTCGTGGATTTCGCGTCGAGCCTCGTGGGCTTCGTCCGCGGGGGCCTGGCGATGACCACCACCCTCGCGAGCATGTTCTTCTCCGAGATATCGGGCTCGGCCGTCGCCGACGCCGCCGCCCTCGGGAGCGTTCTCGTTCCGGCGATGACCAAAAGGGGCTATCCGAAGGCCTTCGCCGCCGCCGTCCTCTCGGCTTCGGCGAGCATCGCCATCATCATCCCGCCGTCGGTGCCGATGATTCTGTACGGCTCCATCACCGAGACCTCCATCACCCGGCTGTTTCTCGCGGGAGTCGTTCCCGGGGTCCTCACCGGCTTCACCATCATGGTCACGAGCTCGATCCTCGCGCGGCGCGGGGGGTTCGCCGAGCGCGAGCCCTTCGCCCTCCCGCTGGTGTGGACAACCTTCCGGAGGGCGCTGGCGCCTCTCAGCCTGCCCCTGATCATCCTCGGCGGAATCTTCTCCGGGCTCTTCACTCCCACCGAGGCGGCAGCGCTCGCGGTCGTGGCGGCGCTCGCCATCGGCCTCGCCTCGGAGAGCCGCGCGCTCTCGGGTCTGCGCCCGGTCTTCCTCGATGCCGCCCGGCAGACGGGCTCGGTCATGATCCTGGTCGCGGCTTCGGCCGTCGTCGGTTGGTACCTCACCGTCCAGCAGGTGCCGCAGATCCTCGCCGACTCCGTCACCGCAACCGTCCAGGGAACCACGGCGTCGATCCTGCTCCTGAACGCGGCGCTTCTCGTCGCCGGCATGTTCCTGCACAGCACTGCGGCCATCGTGCTCCTGGTGCCCATCTTCATGCCGCTCGCGTCTCAGATCGGGATCGACCCCGTCCAGTTCGGGCTCATCGTTTCGGTGAACCTGGCGATCGGACAGCAGACCCCGCCCGTCGCCTCGGTGCTCATCATTTCCTGCTCCATCGCCGACAGCCCCATGGACGAGGTGTTCCGCGTGAACATGTACTTCATCGCCGCGATGCTCGTGGTTCTGCTCCTCGTTTCCTTCGTGCCGTCGGTGAGCTTGTGGCTTCCGAACCTCGTTTTGGGGTCGTAGGGAGGAGAGATGCGGTTTCGTCACGCGTTCATCACCCTCGCCTGGACCGCCGCGCCGGCCCTGGCGCAGCCGCCGTCGGAGCCGCCTCCGATACCGCCCGAAGTCGCCTTCCTCGAGAAGACCATGGTGGCGATGCGGGACGGGGTGCGCCTCGCGACCGATCTCTATCTTCCGGCGCGCGAGGGCCGCGCCCTCGAAGGCCCGTTCCCGGCGCTCGTCGAAAGGACGCCCTACGGCCGCGGCTCCTCGGGAAACGCCCGCCGCGCCGTCGCCCTCGCGAAGAGAGGCTACGCCGTGGTCCTCCAGGACGTGCGCGGCCGTTTCGACTCGGAGGGGCAGTGGTGGATGCTGGTGGATGACGCGCGCGACGGGTTCGACCTGGTCTCCTGGGTCCGCGAGCAGCCCTGGTCGAACGGCCGTTTGGGAACGATGGGCGGAAGCTACACCGGCGCCACCCAGCACGCTCTCGCGATCGAGAACCCTCCGGGACTCGAGGCGATGTTCGTCCGCGAGACGGTCTCCAACATGGGGAAGGTCGGCTTGCGGCACCACGGCGCCTTCGAGCTCCGGTTCATGGCCTGGATCTTCTCCCGCGCCGTCGACAGCCGCGAAGCCCTGGCCGACCCGGTACTCCAGGCCGCTCTCGAGCTTCAGGATGCGCGTCCGCCGGCCCGTCCAGGGAAAGTCCGGGCGCCAGAGGTAGGCGATGCGGACCTGCCCGCCGATGCCCGCGGCATAGTGGGCGAAGGGATCCTGCTCGCTGGCGGCCGGGTC
>DAISKN010000344.1:4900-7363 GCA_036820975.1 Acidobacteriota bacterium
AAGCCAACGAACGGCTCCCGGAGTACGTGCTTCGCCTGCCATTCAAGCCGGGCACCACCCCTCTCGAGAAGCTCCCGCACTATGAGGCCTGGCTCTACAAAGCCATGACCGAGGCGGACTACGGAGAGTATTGGAAACAGCCCGGCTACAACGTCGAGGAGCACTACGATCGACACGCGGACGTGGCGGTGCTGCACCAGACGGGCTGGCACGACTCCTGGACCCGCTCATCGATCGACAACTTCCTGGGACTCTCCCGGGTGAAGAAGAGCCCCCAGCGGCTCCTCGTCGGTCCGTGGGTGCACGGCGGCGCCTCGCGGCGCTTCCATGGCGATGTCGATTTCGGCGACGAGGCGGCCCTCGCCGACTACACCGGCCTGATGACGGACTGGTTCGACCGGTGGCTCAAGGACGGAGGCACCCCATCGAGCGATCCCGTGGTCCGGCTCTTCGTGATGGGAGGGGGTGATGGACGGAGGGACGAAGAGGGCCGCATGCGCCACGGCGGACGGTGGCGGGACGAGCCCTCGTGGCCCCTGCCGGGCACGCGGTTCGTTCCCCATTTCCTCCAGGCCGGAGGCCGACTCACGCGGGAAGCTCCCGCGGGCTCGGACTCCACCTCGTACGTCTTCGATCCCCGCGATCCCGTTCCCACCCTTGGCGGAAACATCTCCTCCGCGGGTCCCCTCATGAGCCCCGGCGCCTTCGACCAGAGGTGCGCTCCGCGGTTCTTCGGCTGCAGGGACTCGCTCCCGCTCGCCGCCAGAAACGACGTCCTCGTCTTTCAGACCGAGCCCCTCGAGGCGAGCGTCGAGGTGACCGGCCCGCTCGAGGTGCGGCTCTTCGTGAGCTCCTCGGCGCCCGACACCGATTTCACGGCGAAGCTCGTGGACGTCTATCCCCCGAGTCCCGACTATCCCCACGGCTTCGCGATGAACCTCAGCGACAGCATCGTCCGCCTCCGCTACCGCGAGAGCCTCGAGTCTCCCGCTCTCCTGCGCCCGGACGAGATCGTTCCCGTGACCCTCGTTCTCTATCCGACGAGCAACCTCTTCGCCGCCGGGCATCGCATCCGGCTCGACGTTTCCTCGAGCAACTTTCCCCGCTTCGACGTAAATCCGAACACCGGCGAGCCCGTCGGCAAGAGCCGCCGTTGGTCGATTGCGGTGAACACCCTGCATCACGGTGCGTCGACGCCCTCGCAGATCCTCCTTCCTCTGGTCGAGCGTTGAGATGGGGCGTTCAGCGACCTTTCGAGGCGAGCTCCGAGGCGATTCCCTCGGCCATCTCGGCGTCCGCCCGTCGGTCGAGGAGACGGAACACGGCCGCAAGCCGGCGATAGGTTTCGGACCTCTCCGGCTCGAGGCGCCGCGCGGCGAGCAGATGCTGGAGCGCCTCCTCCTCCCGCCCGGCGGCGACGAGCGCCTCTCCCAGCGCGAGCCGGTTCCGTACGACGGCGCTCCGCAGCTCCTCGTCCTCGGCGGTGTCTTCGAGCGTTCTCTCGAGCGAATCGGCGGAGGTCAGATGGTACTGGATCCGGCCTTCGAGGGCGCCGAGAGAGCCGAGTCGGCTCGCGAGGCTCCGGGCACTTTCGCGGTCTCCGTCGAGCAGGAGCGTCTGATAGAGACCGTAAAGGGCGCCGAGGTGCTCGGGGCGCTCCTCCACCGCGCGCTCGAGCGCGCTCCGGGCGTCGCGGAGATGCCCGAGCCGCTTCTGTGCCAGGCCCAGATGCACTCGGGCCTCGAAGTGAGAAGAGTCGAAAGCCAGCGCGTCCGCGAACGCCCCTTGGCTCTCTTCGTCCCGTCCCCGCAGGGCGAGGAGCTTCCCCAGCTGGAAAAGAGCTTCCGCCCGCCCGTCGAAGACACGAGCGCCGTCGAGAAACCGCAGGGGCTCACTCGAGCTAAGGGCGCGGTCGAGCTCCTCCTCGGCGAGCGCGAGCTCGCCGAGGTCGACGGCAGCGGCGGCTTTCGCGAAGCGATACTCGGGCCGATCCCGGAGGGCGATGGCCCGGTCGAGCAGCTCGAGAGCGTCCCCGCTTCGCCCGCGATCGAGAAGGCTCTTCGCCAGCGCATGCATCCAGGAGTGCTCGCGCCGGCGCGCTTCGATCGCACGGCGAAGGAACGACTCTGCCTCCTCGTGCTCGAAGCGGGCGAGAAGGCAGAGACCGAGGTAGTAGTCGGTCGCGGGCGACGGATCGCGGTCTCCTACCAGATGAAACGCGTGAGCTGCCCGGCGTGTGGGTGGGGAACGGGCCGGCCGGCTTCCCCGCCGGACCGCGTCAACAGGCGTCTGCGGATCACGAGGCGGCCGGTCCGTGAGACGAACGTGATGAACGTTCTGCTGCTGGGGCTTGCGGCCGCCGCCACCATCGGGCTCGCCGCCTGGATCGTGTTCGGGCTGATGAAGGTCGAAGCGACGGACGAGAACACCCTGTTCTTCGTGGGGGGCGTCGTGGCCTACGCG
>DAISKN010000345.1:0-7361 GCA_036820975.1 Acidobacteriota bacterium
GACCGGAATGGCTTCGAACAACAGCGACTACAGCCTCATCCCCGGGAGCAAGGAGATCCCGGCGCGCCAGACCGCGGTGGCGGTCGATATTCTGCCGCTGCCGGACAACTCCGTCGAGGGGGACGAGACCGTCGTGCTGACCCTCGCCCCGCCCCAGTCCACGGTGACATACCTGGTCGGCTCTCCGGCCAGCGGCACGGTCACGATCACCGACGATCCCCCGGTGGTGACGGTGACGGCCACGGATCCCGACGCCGCGGAGGCAGGGCCCGACCCCGGAACAATCACCTTCACGCGCAGCGGGGGCAACCTCGGCGGCAACCTCAGCGTGTTCTTCACCAAGAGCGGCACGGCCACGAACGGCGCCGACTACCAGAGCCTTGGCGGCGCCCTCTCCCTGGTGGTGATCCCTGTCAACCAACCTTCGGCGACGGTGACCATCAATCCAGTGGCGGACAACCAGGTGGAGGGCCCGGAAAGCGCGACCCTCACGCTCGCGCCGAGCACGGGCTACATCATCGGGGCGCCGGCGAGCTCCACGGTCACGATCGCCGACGATCCTCCGGTGGTGACGGTATCGGCCACGGAGCCCGACGCCGCCGAGACCGGCCCCGCCCCCGGGACGTTCACCTTCACGCGCAGCGGCGGCAACCTGGCGGCGTCGCTGAACGTGAGCTTCACCCGGGGCGGGACGGCGACCAACGTCTCCGACTACGCCAATATCGGCGCCAACGTGACGATTCCCGCGAGCCAGGCCGCGGCCACGGTGACGATCGCGCCGGTCGACGACGCGCTGGTGGAGGGCGCGGAGACCGTGGTCCTGACGGTCAATCCCGGCGCGACCTACGTGGTCGGCACGCCCGCCGCGGCTACGGTGACGATAGCGGACAACGATTGAGTACCGTGCGCGGGCGCGTTCTGGTCACGGCAGGATCCAGGTTCCGGCCCGCTCCGCGAGCGCGTCCTCCAGGCGTTCGGGGGCGGTGATGAGAACGCTCTCTCCTCCCGCCTGGAGGAACGCGAGGCTCGCTTCGATTTTGGGTCCCATGCTCCCGTCGCGGAAATGGTCCGCCTGCCAGAGGCGGCGGGCTTCCTCGACCGTGATTCGAGCGATCGGCGCCGCGCGCGGCGTGCCATAGTCACGATAGACCGCGTCCACCGAGGTCAGGTGGACGATCCGCGGTAAGCCGAGCTCGACCGCGAGAAGCGTCGCGGTGCGATCCTTGTCGACCACCGCCTCGACCCCGCGTAGTGAGCCCCGGTCGTCCGGGCCGAGCGGGACGCCCCCTCCGCCCCCGGCGATCACCAGGTGCCCGGCCGAAAGAAGCAGGCGAATGGAGTCGATCTCGAGAACTTTCGTTGGCCGAGGCGAGGGAACCACGCGGCGAAGGCCGTGCTCGGTCCCCGCGACCTTCCATTCTCGCTCTTTCTCGAACGTTCGCGCCTCGTCCCTCGTCAGGATCGGGCCGACGGGCTTGAGAAGCGCGTCTGCTCCTCCGACCACGACGGAGGTGACGACGGCGGCCACGGGGAGGTCGAGCTCCCGCCTCCGAATCTCTTCCCGGAACGCCCACGTGAGGACGTAGCCCATAGCACCCTGAGTTTGAGCGACAGAGACATCCAGGCGAAAAGGAGGAAGCCGCGACCGGGCCATCTCGCCCCGGAGAATCTCGATCCCGACCTGCGGACCGTTTCCGTGGACCACGAGAAGGCCGGACCTCGAAGCGAGAACAGGAGACAGAGCGCGAGCCACCGCTGCCGCCTTAACGAGGATCTCCTCCTGGGTCGACGGGGGATCGATGCCGCACAATGCGTGGCCGCCGAGGGCGACCACCGTCCGCTCAACCATGGCGCCGGGCGACGAAGCTCGCGATCTCCTCTTCGAGGGTGCCGCCTTCCATGTCGACGAGCTCGTAGCGCACGCGCGAGCTCGGCTGCTGAATGGCGACGAGGTGGCGGAGATCGATGGGAGTCCCGATAACCACCGTGTCACAGTCGGCGGCGGCGATGGTCTCCTCGAGATCCTTCACCTGCTCCGGAAAGTAGCCCATCGCGGGCACGAGCTTCCCGAGATGTGGGAAGGCATCGTAGACCGCGCGGAGCGACCCTTTGGCGAAGGGCCGCGGGTCCACGACCTCGGCGGCTCCGTACTTTGTGGCCGCCACCTGCCCCGCCCCGAACGGCATCTCGCCGTGGGTGAGCGTCGGTCCGTCTTCCACCAGCAGCACCCGCTTTCCGCGAATCCTCTCCGGGGCCTCGGCGGTGACCTCGGAGGCGGCGACGAGCACCCGGGCGCGCGGGTTGACCCTGGCGGCGTTCGCCCGGATCTGGGCTATGGCTCCTTCGGGCGCGGTGTCCGCCTTGTTGATGACGATCACGTCGGCGGAGCGGAAGTTCGCTTCGCCGGGATGGTAGCGGAGCTCGTGTCCAGCGCGGTGAGGATCCGCGAGCGTAATCCAAAGGTTCGGGCGAAGAAACGGCAGATCGTTGTTGCCGCCGTCCCAGAGGATGACGTCCCCTTCCTTCTCGGCGGCGGCGAGGATGTCGCCGTAGTCCACTCCCGCGAAAACGACGGTTCCCTCGGCGATGTGAGGCTCGTACTCCTCGCGCTCCTCGATGGTGATGTTGTCGCCCTCGGCGTCGAGGTCCCGCGTCGACGCAAAGCGCTGCACCCGCTGGCGAACGAGATTTCCGTAGGGCATCGGGTGGCGCATCACCACCGGGCGCATCCCCTTGCCCCGGAGGACCCGCGCCACGTAGCGGCAGGTCTGGCTCTTGCCGCAGCCGGTCCTGACGGCGCAGACCGCGATCACCGGGAGCGACGACTCGAGCATCGTGTCCGCGGGCCCAAGGAGGCGGAAGCCGGCCCCCACCGCCAGGGCGCGGCTCGCGAGCGACATCACCGTCTCGTGCCTGAGGTCGCTGTAGGAAAGCACGACCTGATGAACGCCCAGGCTCTTCACGAGCTCTTCGAGCTCCGACTCCGGATGGATGGGAATCCCCTCCGGATAACGAGGGCCGGCGAGCTCCGGCGGGTAGCGGCGGTTCTCGATCCGGGGAATCTGGGCCGCGGTGAAGCCGACGACCTCGTACCGCTCGTTCTCCCGGAAGTAGGTATTGAAATCGTGGAAGTCGCGTCCCGCCGCTCCGAGGATCAAAACACGCCGCGATTGAGGCTTCATGCCCCTCTCTGTAGCAAAGTTCGTGCCGCGGAGCAATGGCGCGTGATATAGGTGGAAGACGATGAGCCCGATCCACGCGCTGACGCTCGCCGCTCTCCTCGCCGGCGCGCGCTGCGAAAAAGAGATCCGCCGGGAGCTCGAGGATTGGGGGGCTCGCGTTGATTCCATCGCCCCCCTGGCCGGCGATACCGCCGGCGCCCGAGCGGCTCTTCTTCCCACTCCGGCAATCGGGGTCTGGGTGCGCCTCACGGTGGATCCAGGCGGCGAGGCCTTTGTCGAGCGCGTCACGGCCGGTCTCGTCGAGGGCCGGCGTTTCGGCCCAGGCTGCGAGCCGGTCACGGTCGGCCGCGAAGAGACCTCGATTGTCGAGGACGCATGGACCGATGCCGCGCTCGCCGAGCGACTCCTTCGCGGTGACACCGGAGTCATCCTTCTCTGGTCGCCTCACATGCCACTCTCGGTCGATGCCTATGAGGTCCTCCATGCCCTGACCCGCGAGCTGGGAATCGACCTCGTCGCGATTCTCGATCCGTCCTCCGACCCGTCCTACGCCCGCGAGGTCGCCCGGGAGCGCGGGATGCCCCTTTCCGCGCTACGCCCGCTCGGAGGCATCGAGCTCGCCTTTCGCGGAATGACGACGCACGCTCCGAGCATCCAGGCGTTCTCGGAAGGGCGCCTCGTGGGATCGATGGTGCCCGGCTACCGCGATCGGGAGGGATTTCGTCTTACGATCGAGCGCGTGCTCGGCGCGCGTCCTCGAGCTCAACGACCCTCGGCGCAGGCGGCGAGAAGCGCGCTCTTCGCCGCGGCATCGCCGGTCGATCGCTTCCGCACGAGCTCCTCACACTGCGCCCGCGAGAGGCTCATGAAAGCCCATGGAGCCTCCCCGCTCTTGAAGGGCGAGAGCGAGGGCGCGCAGCTCTGGAGCCACAGCTTGCCAATCGCGTCGGCCGCTTCGCGGCGCGCGGGATCGGCGAAGAGGTTCGCGAGATAGACCTCCCGGTCCGGATCCACCACGGCGAACCGGAAGCGCTTTTCCTGGTCGCTGTTCTTCGGAGCGGTATTGGCGATGTAGAACACGCGGCCGTCGGGAAAAAACGCGGGGAAATAGCTCCCGATGCCCTCCCGCGTCGAAGTCGTCACCCGCGCGAGGCCTCCGTGGCCGACGAATCGCCCCTGGTCGTCCCGCACGAGGTCGGCGACGACGACGTCGGTAATCGCGGGCGATTCGATGCCGCCGTTGACGAAGGGCGTCAGGTAGTTGTGCTTGCTGATGTGAAACGTGAGCCGCCGGCCGTCGAAGCTGAAATCGGCCTTCCCGGCGGCGAAGCCGAAATCGACGCGCTTCTCGCACGACGTGGTCTGACCCTCGGGATCCAGGCCGGTGATCTCGAAGATCTTGAGCGAGCCCGGCTGGTTGTCGGAGCCGCCGTCGTGCGCCACGACGTGCCTCCCGTCCTTGGAAATGAACGGGGTCGCGAGGTCGCGGGTGATCTGCGGGCAGAGGAGCATGGCCTTCGTCGCCGAGACCGAAGGACGTCCCCCGGTGGAGGTGAACGTATAGTCCACGATGCGAAACCCGGGAGCGGGCTTCACGTTCGAGCCGGAGAACATCATTCGATAGACGGTCACCGACCCCGTGGCGTCGCTTCGGTGCGAGACCACACCCACCGACTGGTAATAGACGTCGGCGACGTCCGGATCGTCGTGGGCGAAGACCGGCGCCACGTCGACGGCGTCTCTCCCCTCCTCGAGCCGGGCGAGCAGGGCCGCCGCCTCGTAGAAGTTCACGGTCCTTCTCGGCGTGTAGTGCGACGGCACCGTCACGTACCGGCCGTCGGGGGTGGCGACGGCGTCGGACCTGTCGGGAATCCGGATGCGGCGGCCCCGCGTGAGGTCGTACAGGTAGTTCTGGTCGTGGCTCGCGAAGCCCACGATCCATCGGCCGTCCGGGTTGGGCACGGGCCGGGCGAACCAATTCACGTCGTCGACGGCGGGCTCGTCCGCGGACGGGCGCTGGACGAGCACTTTCGTCCCTTCGGACTCCACCCGGCAGTAGTCCTCGTCGGGAGGCGTCTCGCCTCCGACTGCTGCGGACGCCAGAATCGAGAACGACGCAACGAAAGTCCCCGCAAACCGGAACGCCATGCGCCCGAGTATATGCGCCACCCCCGGCTGCGCGAAAGTACCCTTTCGCCGCGTGCGGTGCCCCATTCCCCCGGCCCCATCCCGCCCGTTCTTCGACTTCACGGGGGAACGAAGATTGCATTAGGATTCATCGTATATGCGCAGCTTCATCGCCATTTCGGCCGCACTCGCCTGGCTCGCGGCTTCGCAAACCGAGCGCGAGGCGAAGCCTTCGGAAGAGATCATGTGGAAGAAGCTCGATCTTTCGCACGACTCCCTCGATGCCATCGCTCTCGACGATTTCGAAGCCCTCGAGGCCTATGCCTCGGACCTGGCGGCGCTCGCCGACGCCGGAGAGCTCAATATCGGTGACACCGAAAGCTACCGGCAGAAGAGCCGCGAGTTTCGAGAAGCCGCGCAGGCGCTCGGCAAGGCGGCGCGCGAGCGCGAGTCGGAGGCTGCGGCCCTGGCTTACGTCGACCTGACGCTCCGTTGCCTGAGCTGCCACCGCGAATTGGGGGCGCGACCACCCAAATGAAACGAATCCTCGTGCCCACGGATTTTTCGCCCGCCTCCGACCGGGCGATCGAGCAGGCCGCCGAGCTCGCCCGAGCTTCGAAGGCGGAGGTTCATCTACTGCACAAGGTCGTCTATCCGCCACCGCATCCGCCGACCGCGCTTCTCGATCGGCTCGACGACGCGGCCCAGTTCGACTACGTGCTGAAGGACGTCATCGAGCGGCCGGAGCGCGAGGCGCAGGAGGGGCTCGAGACCCGACGGAAGACCCTCGAGGGCAGAGGGCTCACCGTCACGACGCATCTCGAGCGAAGCGGGGACGCTTACGAACGAATCGAGCACGCCATCGAATCGGTGAAGCCCGATCTGCTGGTGATGGGGACTCACGGCCGCGGCGGGATCCAGAAGTGGATCATGGGAAGCGTAGCCGAGAAGGCGCTGAGGCACGCCTCGGTCGACGTGCTGACCCTCCATGCCGACTCCCCCGTTGCCGGGACCGAAGGCGGGATCGGAGAGGTTCTCGTGGCCACCGACTTCAGCGACGGCGCCCGACGCGCGCTCGAGGCCGTCCGTCGTCTGACGCGCGCCATCGGAGGATCGATCTGCCACCTTCACGTCCTCGAGACGCGGTTCGTGCCCCAGGGCGGGGAGGGCGCGCCGGCGCTCCTCGAGGTGAGCCGGGAGCTGCGAGGGCAGATCGAGCGGGCGCTGAAGGCGGAGTGCGCCGACGACGAGAAGTTCGTGCTCGCGGAGGGAGAAGTCGTCCGGGAGATCGACAGGGTCGCGGAAGAGCGGCGGGCGAGCCTGGTCGCGATCGGCACGCACGGCCTCACCGGAGTGCGTCGCGTCCTCCTCGGGAGCGTGGCGGAGAAGGTCGCTCGATACTGCCACTTGCCGGTACTGACCGTTCGCTAGCCGCGGTGCCTCGGACGGAGGCGCATCAGCACGTCGGGGGTCGCCGCTTCGAACCGGCGACTCCGCAGTCGATGAAGGACTGGGCCCGGGCGTTCCATCTCAAGACCGTGGGCTACGCCTACGTCTTTCCGACGAATCTGGTGCTGCTGCTCGTCTACCAGACCCGCACGCGGCCGGTGTCGACGTGGACGAAGTCGGAATCCCGATAGTAGCCGACCCCGCCCCGGGAGAGCTCCTTCGCAGCGTCCCGCAGGACCGTGGTCGAGACGTCCCCCAGGCGAACGTCGATCGCCCGCCCCTCGAGGTGCAGACTGCCCTTCGCCACCCCTCGACCCGCGGCCCGAAGCCTGTGATTCGTCGCGGGCGAGCGATACCCGGAGATCACGTGGAACGGTCCGCGGGTGCCCGTCGCCTGGCGCAGATCGTGGAGGAGGTCGAAGAGACCGGGGTCGATCGCATGCTCCTCGCCGGTTCGGTGGTCCCTCAGGAACCGGCGGAGCCTCGCCAGGGACTCGGAAATGTAGCCCCCGTCCGCGAAATAGGGAACGGTAAGCCGATCGCTGGTATGGGTGTTGAAGAAAGAAAGAACGCGCTCCTCGCGGTCCACGAGCGCGCTCGCGG
>DAISKN010000346.1:0-7332 GCA_036820975.1 Acidobacteriota bacterium
CGGCCCAGCTTTGCCGTAGCTCGCAGCATCGGCCGCTGGTTTCGGACGCGGCGGCAAACGCCGGAAGCCTCCTCGCGCTCCTAGCCTACCCCTTCCTCGTCGAGCCGGTCTTCGGTCTCGAACGCCAAGGCGCCCTGTGGGCGTGGGGCTACGGCGCCTACGCGGCTCTCGCGCTCGCGTGCGCTGCCCGGGCGTGGCGATCCTGGACGGTGAGAACGGAAGCTCGGGAGCCCGACGACGTACCTCTCCCTCCCACCAGCCGCCGCCGGGCGTGGATTGGGCTCGCCGCCGCTCCCGCGAGCTTGATGCTCGGCGTCACCTCCATCCTCACCGCCGACGTGGCGGCGATGCCGTTCGTCTGGGTCCTCACGCTCGGGCTCTATCTTCTGACTTTCGTTCTCGCCTTCTCCCCGCGGGCGCTCGTTCCCTCCGGGCTCGCGGCGCGGCTGCTCCCGATCGCCGCCGTGGTATTCATGCTGCTTCTCCTGACGGAAGCGACGGAGCCTCTGGCGATCGTTCTGCCCGCTTTCCTTTCGGCGTTCTTCGTCGCCGCTCTCGCCTGCCATTCGGAGCTGTATCGCCTGCGGCCCAATCCGAGCCACCTCACCACGTTCTACGCGCTCATCGGCCTCGGAGGCGCTCTCGGAGGGGCCTTCAACGCTCTCGCGGCTCCGCTTCTCTTCGACGCCTGGAGCGAAGCTCCCCTGGCGTTCGTCGCCGCCTGCCTGCTCGTGCCCCGCGCGCTTGCGTCGAGCGGAAAGAAACGGAAATCAGCAGGCACAACGGCGATTCGGCGCTCCGACATCGCGATCCCGATGATTCTGGGCCTGTGTACTCTCCTGCTCTCGAGGGCCGGCGACGCATTCGGCGCCTCCGGCCAGACGCGGGACCTCCTCGCCGCGGGCATTCCAGTTCTTCTGGCCTCCCTCACCTCCGAGAGGCGTTGGCGGTTCGGTCTTTCGGTGGGCGCCGTCCTCTGGGCGGGGAGCTTCGACACCTCTCTCCGGGGCCAGACCCGGCTCACCGATCGAAGCTTCTTCGGCATTCACCGGGTCACGCTCACGACCACGTGGGAGAACGGTGAGCCCGTTGCCTTTCACCAGCTCTACCATGGAACCACGCTCCACGGGGCCCAGCGTGCCGAGGGCGGGTGGCCGATCGAGCCCGGGGACCCCCTCGCATACTACGGGCCGGCGAGCCCCATCGGCCGGTGGTTTCGAGCCCGCACGGCGTCAGCCTCGGGGGAGCGCGTGGGGCTCGTCGGCCTCGGAGCGGGCTCCCTGCTCGCCTACGCCGAGCGGGGCCAGCGATGGACCCTGTTCGAGATCGATCCCATGGTCCTGCGAATCGCCGAAGACGGACGCTACTTCTCGTTCGTGCCCGAGGCCAGGAAAAGGGGAGTCGAGATCGTGGTGATTCTCGGGGATGCCCGGCTCACTCTGGGCTCGGCGCCCCAAGCCTTCGACCTGCTCGTTCTCGACGCTTTCAGCAGCGGGGCCATCCCCGTCCATCTACTCACCCGAGAGGCTTTCGAGCTCTACGAGAACAGGCTCGCACCGAACGGCGTTCTCGCGTTCCACATTTCGAACCGCCACCTCGATCTCGCCCCCCTGGTTCGTGCGATGGCGAAGGATCGAGGCCTCACTGCGGTCATCGAGGACGGGCATCCGGGCGGAGCAGAGCAGATCGGCTCGCGCTGGGGGTTTCTGGCGCGCTCTTCCGAGTCGCTCCGCGCTCGTGGGTTTCCTCCGGAGGCCGAGGACGCGTCCCCGAGTCTCGGCGATGTCTGGACCGACGACCGATCCGATCTCTGGAGCCTCTTCCTATGGTAGCGGCGGCGACCGCTCGCCGAGGCGGCCCAGCCGAAACGCATAGAGCTCGTTGTCGGCGGAGCCACCCTTGACGAGCGGATAGCCGGATCCCCAATAGACGCTGCCGTCGACCACGGCGGGTCCGGAGTTCACCGTGGCACCGCTGGCGAAGCTCCAGAGCACCTCTCCCGTCTCGGCGCTCAGCGCGAACATCGTCGGCCGGTCCTTCTTCCTCTCCATCGACCCGCCGAATACGACACCGTTCGCGACGCTGACCGGACTCTCGAGTCGCCTGCCGTTGGGATCCACCGTCTGCCACAAGATTTCTCCCGTGGCCGGATCGAGAGCGCTCCAGAATCCCCGCCTCGTGTGGCGTCCGGTGCCCTTTCCGTTCTCGACCAGCTCCCAGCGCACGCGGGCGCTGTTGGCGTTGGCGGTGTAGATTCGCGTCCCGTCGACGGCGGAGCCCCACTGCAGTCCCCCGAGCGAGCCTCCGGGTCCCACCCGGGTGCTCCACACCACCTCTCCCGTATCGGGATCGAGGGCCCAGTAATAGCCGCTCTTCTGTCCGGCACCGAGACGCTCGCGCCGCTCTCCCGAAGGCGACGGGACTTCAAAGAGCGCCGGGCCCTGTCCGAAGTCGTGATCCGGCCCCTGGGGCGACGGGCAGTTGTCGGGGTTCACCAGCCCGAAGATGCAGGACAGCGTCCAGGCATCGAAGGGCACGACGGACCGGGCCCACTTCAACGCGCCCGTCTCGAGATCCAGCGCCAGCACCGAATCGAAGTAGTTCCCGGCGACCTGCTCGATGCACTGCTTTACCGCGGAAGAATCCACACGCTCGCGGCGCCTGGCCTCGGTGACGCAGGCCTCCAGGTCGTCCGGCACGCTGTAGTTGTTGCCGGTGGTAACGTAGAGCGAGCCGCGCTTCAGGTCGACCACCGGCGTGCTTCCCCAGACCGCGTTTCCGGAAAACCCGGCAACGTCGGGCACGGTGAGCGTTCGCCACAGGATCGCGCCCGTCTCGGCGTCGAGGGCGACGACGCTTCCCCGAAACGTGCAGCAGGAATAATCGGGCTTCAACCCCGCGTAGAACTCCTCCACCGACGAAACGCCCACGTAGACCCGGCCCGCATGCGCGACGGGCGACTGGGTGATGACCGCGGCGGGATGGTCGTCGACCTGGGTCATCCAGAGGAGCTGGCCGTTCGCCTTGTCGACCGCCATCACCCGCGCGGCCCGGCCGGTCACACCGCCCATATCGCCGAGGATCAGCTTCTGACCGTAGACCACGGGAGTGACTCGCGCGATGTTCTTCGGAACGCCGGTGAGTTCGGAGAGCTCTCGCGACCACACCTCGGTTCCCGTCTCGGCGTCGAGCCGGTAGAGACGCCCTCCCCAGTCGGGAAAGTAGATCGCGCCTCCTTCGACCGCAGGAGTCGCGGAGACGCTCCCCGAGGTTTCGAAAACCCACGCGGGCACGAGACTCTGGACGTTGCCGGGATTCAACAACGTCTCCCCGGGCTGACTGCGGCTGTTGCGGAGGTCGCGCCCCGCGCTGAGCCACTCCGCGCCCCGTTCCGTCGATGCGGCCTGCCCCGACAGCGTGCCGGTAACCGCGACCGCCCCGAGGGGGATCCAGAGTTGCTTCAAGACGACCTCCTGTTGTCGGCGGACGGGGCGGGTAAGTATAGCGCCGGGCTCCGGTCAGGTGTTGTGGAGTTGCTCACGCCGGCTCCCTGCTTGCTTTCAATCCATGGAAAGATGTAAAAGATGTCCGCCAACCGAGGGGGGCTTTGGCGGGGGGCGGAATTGCATCCTTGTTAGAGAGTTCTCCTGCGCTTGGAGTCCGCATAACCAAGGAGTCACCAATGAAACGATCCAAGCCCAGCAATGGGGGCTTTACGCTGATCGAGCTACTGGTGGTCATCGCGATCATCGCTATTCTCATCGGTCTGCTGCTTCCGGCGGTCCAGAAGGTGCGCGAGGCCGCCAACCGTTCGGCGGCGGAACAGACCTTACGAACCGTCATGAGTGCCGCCCAGACCTTCAAGACCGTCAACCAGGGAGTGTTTCCCTCCTCCGTGCCGTTGCTGGTGGGCTTCTGCGCCCAGACCAGGGCGTGCACCCTGGATCCCAGGCTCGCGACGAGCCAGGTTCACGGGTACAATTTCTTCCTGTGGCCCGACCCGGAGCGTGGAGAGGCTGAGCCCGCCTATGCGGGCGTAACCGGGGCGGAGACGATGACCCTTCCCTTGGGCGGAGACCTCACGGCCTTTCCGACCCCCGGCGCCGATGCGGGGCGCCAGCGGATGCTCCAGGCGGTCCTGGGAGATGGCTCCGTCCGAATTGCCCGCCTGATGGCCCTGGACGAGGACTCCGCCGAGGACATCCGCACCGGGTCTTCGCCGCTCACCGGCGGGCAGCTCTCGATGCAGATGGACCTCGATGGCAGCCAGACGCTGAACGGAGCCGAGATCCTCGGTTTGGACGCCAACAACCCGCAGAGCCTGGTGGCGCAGTTCCTCGCGGCCGCAAAGACGGAGATGAAAATCGGGGCGGCGAACGAGACCCCGACGACGGGGTGGCTCCTTCCCTACATCGAGCAGGACAATCTCTTCGAGCCCGCTTTCAGCTACGAGTTCCTCGGAGGCCTTACCGTAGCGTTCGTGGAAGATCCCAATGCGGAGCGCCTCCCTATTTTCGCGCTGAAGTTCGCCGGGAAGGCGAGCGAGAAGGGGCAGGAAGAGCTCGAAATGCTGGCGGCCGGCTTCTATTTGAAGCGGCTTTCGCGAGAGGTCCACTCGTCGCTGACCCGCGCGAACTTCCTGGTCCTGGCCTCATGGCTGTCGGCATTGACGGAGCTCCCCGAGCCCCCCTCCGAGCCACCCGCCCCGACGGCCACGTCGGCTCGCGGACGATGACCGAATAGCGTGCCGTAATCCGAAGCGAGGCCGCCTGGAGAGGTGCTCCGGGCGGCCTCTCTTTACATGCGGTCCCGGCGACGCGGGACTCGGAAGTTACTTGCCGGGGTCGATCTCGACCAGGACGATCCGCTCCCCCGACGACGCCGTGATGACTTTGCCGCCGGTGTACGCGCCGAATGCCTTGCCGTCCGGCCTCCAGGAGAAATCCGCGACCATGGTATTCGGGCCGACGTAGTCCGGGTGGCCCTTCTCGTTGAAGTAAGTCAGCCGCCGCTTGTTGGAGCCGTCGCTATTCATGATCCAGTAGTCGGCGCCGGAGCGGTGCCCCTGGTTGGACATCCATACGATGAACCTGCCGTCGGGCGAGTAGTGGGCGTGCTCGTTCCATCCTTCGTTCGTCATCCGCGTGAGCTTCTTCGACCCGATATCCATCACGTAGATGTCGGCCTCGAGCCGTTTCTTGGCCTCGAAGTTGCCCGTGAAGATTAGCTTCGAGCTGTCCGGGGAGAAGCCGTGATTCTCGTAGAACCCCGCGCCCCCCGGCGTGAACGACCGGATTTTGTCGAGGCTCGGCCCGCGCTCGCCGAGGCGGAAGTCGGCGATCATCAGCTCCCAGTAACCGAGCTGCTTCCCCTTCTTGAGCCCGCCGCCTTCAACCATCTCGCTCCAGGACAGCAAGCGGCCGTCGCGGGAGAAATGCGCGTGGAGCGTCCCCTCGCCGGCATCGTCTTTGACCTCCCGGATCCGGGTCGCCCGGTTCGTCTCCGTATCCAGCACCCAGAGGTCGTTCAGCACGCCGCCGCCGGGAGTGAGGATGTGCTCGAACCGGACCTCGCGGTGCTCGCCCTTCTCCGCCTGGAACACGAGGTACCTGCCGGAGGGATGCCAGGCGGGCTGACCTCTATGACCGCTTTTCGGCAGGTCCGGGTGTTCGCAGGTGAGGCACTTCGCGCCGGTCCCGTCCGACTTCATCACGTAGACTTCGAAGACGTCCTTCGGACCCCGCATATCGAACGCGATCTTGTCTTCGATCCAGTCCAGCCGGCCGCCCCCCTCCTTGAGGGTCGCGATTCGGCGGACGGGACTGTCGGCGGCAGGGGCGGCGGGAGGCTCCGGCTGCCCCCGGCGCTGCCCCGCCCCACCGCAGCGGGGCGTTGCGACCACCAAACCGAGGAGGACGAGAAGGACGCGCACCCGTTGGTTGGGCATGACCGAAGTATCCTGCGCGGCCGCAAGTGCGTCAACCCGCGGACTTCGAGCCATCGGACGAAGCTCGATGATAGGATCCCGTGCCTCCACATCCGCGAGATGCTCGAATGAAGTTCTTCGTGACCGGCGCGACCGGGCTCGTCGGAAGCCACGTAGCCGACCGGCTGCTGGCTCGAGGCGATTCCGTGCTGGCCCTGGTGAGGCGTCCCGAGGCCGCGGAAGATCTGCGCGCCCGCGGAATCGACATATCGATGGGCGATGTCGGCGACGAGGACCGGCTGCGCGCCGCGGTCGAAGGCTCCGAGGTCGTCGTCCACTGCGCCGGAGCGGTGAACCTGGCGGGAGATCGGGAGTTGCTGTGGGAGGTGAACGTCAGGGGTACGGAACGACTGCTGGCAGCAAGCGTAGAAGCGCGGGTGTCGCGATTCGTCCATCTGAGCTCCGTCGCCGTCTATGGGCCGGCGCCGGTGCCGGTGAGCGAGAATGCTCCCAAGGAGCCCGCGGGCGCCTACGGCGCGAGCAAGTGGGAGGCCGAGAAGGTCGTGCAGCGGTACGAACGGGAGCACGGGCTCGAGGCGGTAGTCCTGCGGCCCTGCACGATCTACGGGGAGGGGGATCGGCACGCGGTGCAGGCGCTGTCCCGGGTCGCGCGACTGCCCCTCATCCCCCTTCCCCGCCGCGGCAACCGCCTGCTCGACCTGGTCCACGCTGCGGACGTCGCCGATGCGGTGCTGTCGGCGGCAACCTCGAGCACGGCCTTGGGCAAAGCCTACAACATCACCGACGGTGAGAAACATACCCATCGCGAGATTCTCATGGCCTTGGAGCGGGTGACGGGGCGAAGACCGCGGATACTGAGTGTTCCCGGACCTGCGATGGCCGCGCTCAAGGCACTGCCGAACCTCCTCCAATACGCGAGCCCGTCCGCGGCGAAGCGTTTCAAACGCCTCGGCGCCATCGACCTGGACATTCACTACTCCATCGAAGCCGCACGGCGGGATCTGGGATACCAGCCCAAGGTCCGTCTCGAGGAGGGGCTGGCCCGAGCTCTCGGTTGGGCGAACGAGCACGCCGCGTGAGGGCGTCCCTTTGATGACGTTTTCATGAGGTATCTGGTCACCGGCGCGACCGGGTTTCTCGGCGGTCACGTCGTCGACCGGCTCCTCGAGGCCGGTCATCGGGTTCGCGCCCACGTTCTCGAGGCCGACCGCGGTCCCGGCCTGCGAGCCCGCGGTGTCGAAGTGCGGGTGGGCGATTTGCTCGAGGACAAAGACCTCGCTCCCTTGCTCGATGGGGTCGACGTCGTCGTTCACTGCGCCGGGATCGCCGCTCAAAGAGCCGCACGAGAGGAGATCTGGCGGGTCAACGTCGAGGGAACCAAACGC
>DAISKN010000347.1:0-7323 GCA_036820975.1 Acidobacteriota bacterium
CCCCGATCAAACTGCTCTTCCTTCTCATCGCCGCCGTCTACGCTTCGCGCTCCGCGACCTCTTTCGAGAGTGCGAACCCGGTGCGCAACGCCTGGCTCCTCCTGGCTTTCGGTCTCTGGGCTTACGTGGTGGCTCAGTCGGTGCTGGCGTTCTACCAGCTCGTTCTGGGGCGGCCCGCTCCCTTCCCGTCGGCTGCCGACCTGTTCTTCCTTCCCGCCACCCTGCTCCTCGCGGTGAGCCTGTTTCTCTTCCTGAAGGTCTACAAGAGCGTGGGCTTCGAGGTTGCCGAGAGCTTCGAGGTGGGCATCGTCCTGCTCTTCGCCTTCTCGCTTCTCGCGGTGTTCTTTCTCGTGGTCGGGCGGCCGGTCCTCGCCTCGGAGGCGCCTTTCGCGGAGCGGGCTCTCAACATCGCCTATCCCGTTCTCGACTGCATTCTCCTGGTTCCGGCCGTGCTCCTCTTGAAGATGGCCCTGTCGATGCGCGGCGGAAGCCTCTGGAAAGTCTGGATGGCGCTCCTCGTGGGCTTCGTCTTTCTCGCGGTGGGGGACATCCTCTTCGCCTTCTTCACCACGCTGGGCAAGAGCGCCCTGGATCCTCTCCTGGACGTAGCCTTCGCCTGGAGCTACATCCTCATCGCCCGCGCGGTGGTGACGCAGCACGCGATAACGGCGGGAGTAACCGCGTGAGGAGTTCTCAGTTTCCAGTTGTCAGCAGCTCTATGCCGGCGTTCGAGGTGGTCGATTCTCGGACCGGCGACTGACAACTGGCAACTGGAAACCTCCGAGTCAAAACTCGATCCGCCTCATCACGAAGCGGGGCAGGTTCCTCATCACCAGCATCACCCATCGCCACGTCGCGGGGGTGTAGAGGGCCGGGGTTCCTCTTTCGATCGCGGCGAGGATATCCTTCGCCACCCCTTCAGGCTCTCCCGCGAACGGTGGGGGAGAGAGACCCGCAGTCATCCCCGTTTTCACGAATCCAGGTTTCACCGAGATGGTCTTCAGGCCTCGACCCCGGAACTTGTGATCGAGTCCTTCCAGGTAGGCCGAGAGACCGGCCTTGCTGGCCCCATAGAGGATGACGGGCTTGCGGGCCCGGTCGCCCGAGACCGACGACAGCACGCAGAGCGTCCCTCCGCCCCGGGCGAGAAGGCGTTCGCGCGCCTCCTCACAGAAGAGGATGGTATTCGTGAAGTTCGTCGTGAGGAGATCGCGGGCGAGCGCGAGGTCGGATTCGAGCTTCTCCTGAGGCGCGAACGTCGCCGCGGTCACGATGACCCAGTCGAGGCCTCCGAGCTTCTCGGTCGCCTGGTCGAGAGCCGGTGCGAACGTCTCGGAACGGAGAAGGTCGCAGTGGGCGGCGGAAACACTCCTTCCGCCCGCGCTCCGGATCCGGAGGTCATCCGCCGATCGTTCCAGGTCGTCGACGTCGCGGCCGAGCAGACAGACGTCGTGGCCCTTCTCGACGAGAAGCCGGCCGAGGGCCCGCCCGATGCCCTTGGTTCCGCCGAGAAGCGCCGCCTTCACGCGGGATCTCCCAGCACCCGCACCGACTGGGCGCTCCGGATCGAAAGCCCGGGATCCCATCGCCTCCGGACCTGGCTCCACTTCGCGAGCCGCGGCTCCATCGCGCGGAAGTGCTCCGCCCGCGTGAAGGAGTCCTTCGCCAGATAGATGCGCCCGCCCTCGGCAATCACCGCCTCGTTCAGACGGTCGACGATGCGCTGGGTGCCGGAGTGGACCGCGAGGTCGATGGCGATGGAAATCCCCGGACGGGGAAACGAGAGCATGCCCTTGCCCTCGGCCGAGCAGTCCTTGATGACGCAGAGGAAGGAATCCGCGCCTCCCGCTCCCATGAGGACGTCGAGAAAACGGCGCGCCGCGGAAGGGCCCGCGGAATCCGGGAGAACACACTGGTACTGGGTGAACCCTCTCGGGCCGTATATGCGGTTCCACCGAAGGATCCGGTCGAGCGGGTACCAGAAGATCTCGGGATGGATCACGCGGGGGCGGGTCCAGACGTGGCCGTGGTAGATGAGCGCGTTGAACGCGTGAATGCTCCACTTGTTCAGAACCCAGTTGGGAAAATCCACGGGCACGGTGAAGCGCCGGAGCGGCGGCGGTGCTCCCTTCGGAGCTTCGCTCGGCTCCGCCCATCGGCCGCGGTTCAGGACCCCGCGCCCGAGAGAACGGCCGCGAGCCATTCCGTCGATCCACCCGACGGTGAACGGCCAATCCTTCGCAGATCGCTTCAGCCCTTCGATGAGCGCGTCCACGTTTCCGAAGCGCTCGCGCTCCTCGAAGATCCAAGGAGTGGGAACGCGCTTCATCCGGAACTGCACCTCGAGGATGTGCCCCGTGAGCCCCATTCCTCCCACCGTCGCCCAGAACAAATCGGGCTCCACGGCCGGAGAGCATCGAACGATCCTGCCGTCGGCGACGCGGAGAAGGAGCTCTTCCACGTGGGCGCCGAACGTCCCCTCGACGTGGTGGTTCTTTCCATGGACGTCCGCGGCGACCATTCCTCCCAGAGTGACGTACTCCGTTCCCGGGCTCACGGGAGTGAACCAGCTCCGTCGAAGAAACACCCGGATCAATTCGCGAAGCGAGAGCCCGGCCTCGGCGCGCAAAGAGCCCGTGGTCTCGTCGAACGCGAGTATTCGATCCGCGAGAACGGTCGACGCGACCTCGAAGCCGCCGGGAGGCGGAAGGGAAGAGTCTCCGTAGGAGCGGCCGAGTCCGCGGGTGAGAGTGGCGTTCTCCGTCAGCTTTCGCAGATCTTCGGAGAAGATCTCGCGTCCGGGCACGGCAATGCGGCCCCACCCGGACAGCTGGGGCGTTTCGGGTCGCGGCATCGAGTCGATTCCGCAATCTATCACGAAGCCGCTCCCCCCTTCTCGGCTCGAGAGGTGGTTGGTCTTCGCCGTCCCAGCAGGGCGGCGTATACGAGCGCGTTGACGACGAGGACCAGCCCCCCGAGGACGAGCTGACCGTTTCGAGTGAGCTCCTCGGGATAGACGAGGGGGAGGATATGGTGCTCGACGAAGCTCCCTTCGTATCCGAGCTCGCCCGCCTTCAGCCGCAGCCGATTCTCCAGAGGCGTCAGAGGGCAGACCCAGCCTGCGAGCTCGATGAGAACGCCCCAGCCTGCCGCGGGAAGGTGGAGCCAAACGGCTCGTTTCCACCGGAACGCGAGAAGGCCTCCTCCGACGACGAACAGGATGAACGTGAGGTGGGCGATGACGACGAGGTCCGCGAGCAGGCTGTAGATCACGACGTCTCAGGCCGGGAAGGGGAGACGTGCGAAGAGGGCGAATGATGCCTCGGGTGCTGGCGGCTTCATCTGGCGAACCGATTCTATCCCGACGCTTCCGTCTCACGCCTTGCCTCGGATGGCCTTCGATTGGTAATCTCCTCCGGACGAGATGTCGATACGCTCTCTCGGCGTTTGCCTGCTGATCTTCACCGGAGCCGTCCTCGTGCACATTTCTCCGGCCGAAAGCCAGAGCTCCTCCGACGAGAACCCGATCCGCGCCCTCCTCGCCGCGGGTAAGGCCGTCTTCGGCGCGTTCTCCGGCGAGAAGACCAGAGAGAACGCGGTGAAATTGTCTGGAGACAATCAGCTGGATTTCGTCTTCTATGACATGGAAACGGGGCCCTTCGACGTCGATGGGATGCGCGATTTCATGGCGTCGCTCGGGTCGCTCCCCATTGCCACCCGCCTTCCTCCGATCGGGGAGGGGCGCGAGCAGGCCCGCGAGCACGCGAAGCTCCTCCGCGAAGCCGGGGTCGACGTCGTGGTCTTCCCCCACGTCGAGGACGGGGCGCAGGCGGAGCTCGCGGTGAGCTCGATGGCCGGCGGCCCGCCGAGCATTCTCATCATCGAAGATCGCGTCGGGGTCGGAAACGCTAGAGACATCGTCTCGACTCCCGGTGTGGACGTCGTTTTCCCCGGCCCGGGGGATTTGCGGCGTGCCTACGACGGCGATGCCGCGGCCGTCGAGAGCGCGATCCAGACCGTGCTTTCGGCCTGCAAGGAGTTCCGTGTCGTTTGCGGCATTACCGCCGGTCCGGACGACATCGAAAAACGTCTCGAGGAAGGCTTTCGGGTCTTCATCGTCACCAACCCCGACGCTCTCCCCATCGGGCGGCGAGCGGCCTCGCGGTGAGCCGCGGGGTGATTCGAAAGACGGAGTAAACCGAATGGCGACTGCATCCGTATCCACGAACAGCGAGCTTCTCGCGCGCGACGCTGCGCACCTCATTCACCCCCTCCACTCTCCGTCGCTCCACAAGAACGCTCACGTCTGGGTGCGCGGAGAGGGGGCGCGGCTGTTCGACGCCGACGGGACGGAGTATATCGACGGGCTCTCCGGGCTCTGGAACGTCAACGTGGGACACGGCCGGAAAGAGCTGGCGCAGGCGGCCTACGACCAGATGGCCACCCTCGGGTATTGCTCCGGCTATACCGGAAGCTCCAACCCCGCCGCGATCGAGCTCGCGGAACGGCTCTCGTCGTGGACCTACCCCTCGATCAACCGTTTTTTCTTCACCTCGGGCGGCGGCGAGTCGAGCGACAGCAGCTTCAAGACCGCGCGGTACTACTGGCGGCTCAAGGGGAAGGCCCAGAAGACCAAGGTCATCTCCCGCCAGTGGGGCTACCACGGCGTCACTCTCGCGGCGATGAGCGCGACCGGCATTTCCTCCTATTGGCCGATGTTCGAGCCCCGCGTTCCCGGGTTCGTGCACATTCCCTCGCCCTACCCCTACCGCTATGCGGCGCCCGCGGGAGTCTCGCAGGGGATCGCGGCAGCGAACGAGCTGGAGAAGGCGATTCTGGCCGAGGGACCCGACACGGTGGGGATGTTCCTCGCCGAGCCGGTGCAGGGCGCGGGCGGCGTAATCCCACCCCAGGACGATTACTTCCCCCGCATCCGGGAGATCTGCACGAAGTACGAGGTCCTGTTCGTTTCCGACGAGGTCATCACCGGATTCGGAAGGACGGGGACCCGGTTCGGCCTCGAGCACTGGGGGGTCGAGCCCGACATGATTCAGTTCGCGAAGGGCATCACTTCCGGGTACTTTCCCTTGGGAGGCATCGGTCTCTCGGACGAGGTCGCGAAGACCATGGATGCCGCCGACCCCGTCTGGATGCACGCCTACACCTACAGCTCCCACCCGGTGGGTTGCCGCGTGGCCCTCGCGAACCTGGACATCCTCGAGCGCGAGGGTCTGGTGGCCGAGGCGAAAAGGAAAGGGCGAAAGCTCCTCGATGGGCTGCGCACAGCCCTCGCCGCGCATCCTCACGTCGGCGACGTCCGCGGGCTGGGAATGATGTGCGCCGTCGAGATCGTCAAGGACAAGGCGACGAAGGAAGAGTTTCCCGCCTCCGACAAGGTGGGGTTCCGGGTCCACGAGGAGACGCAGAAGCGCGGCCTCTATTCACGCCACCGGGGAGACGTCTTCCTCCTGGCACCGCCTCTGGTCACGACCGACGCCGAGATCGACCGGATCCTCCAGATCATGGGGGAGGCGGTCCCGGCGGTTCTGGGCCGGTAAAGGTACCCGAGTGTGTTAGCCTGGGGAGAAGGATTCGGAGGACGAAGATGAACCCCCAACGCCATGAGCACCTCGACCTCGATCGCGAGCCGGAAACCACCACCGAGGCGACCCGCAGGATCCTCCTCGAGATCAACGAGGATGCCCAGCGGCTGAAGAGCCGCTATCCGAAAGAAACGGTCGTCACCGGGGGCGGGGAATAGCAAAAGAAGAAACCCCGGGAGCCTCCCCCAGGGTTTTCGGACGCCTGCTCGGTCAAGAGACCGAATATGCCATCCGCTTCGCGCCCGAGCGCCGCCACCCGGGCAACGACGTCATCTACGACGCGCTCGCGGCCGCCATCTCCGCCCGGGTCAAGACCGAGCCGGGTTTCTATCCGGAAAGGCCTCAGATATTCACCGAGAACGGAGGCGCGTTCCACTACGAGTATCTTCCTTACTGCGCCGACGCGGGGCTCCTCGAGGGGGCGACCCCCGAGTGCCGCGGTCCGGCGCAGCTCCTTTTGTACCAGAAGGCGCAGGAAGCCCTGCTCTCGCGGGCGATTTCGGACGCCGAGAGAACGCTCCGCTCCTCCGGTTTCCCGGGGAAGCTGGGTCTTCTCAAGAACTGCCGCGACGCCGAGGATCACGTCTACGGCGCGCAGGAGAGCTTTCAGACGACGATCGCGAACGGCCCCGGGCTGGCGCTCTACCGTCTCGGGCTCATAGCACTTCTCCCGCTCCTCGCGGTAACGGTGGTCGCCGGGTGGGTGGTGTTCATCGCCCTCGCCGTGGTGGTGCTGGGCGCGGCACTTCTGTCGACCATCGCCATCGCCCTGCCCCCTTTTCGAAAAAGGAGCTTCTTCGCCCGGCTGGTCTCCCGCGGGGATAGGAGCCTGGAGAACGCTCTCGGGCGGTTTCTCTACGCTCTCAGCTACCTGGTGACGCTTCCCTTCATCGCCTCGTTCTCCACACTCCTGCACCTTCTCACGTTCCGGCGGATTCGCCGCCAGGCCACGGCGTTTCTCGTCTCGCGGCCAATCGTCTCCGGCGCGGGCTCGGTCATGGGCGGAGGAGAGTTCGTGCTCTCGGAGAAGGGACCGGCGGTCCGGCGGCT
This sequence comes from Acidobacteriota bacterium, assembly GCA_036820975.1. Taxonomy (GTDB): domain Bacteria; phylum Acidobacteriota; class Vicinamibacteria; order Marinacidobacterales; family SMYC01; genus DAISKN01. Next base: position 6,654 of record DAISKN010000347.1, read on the forward strand.
GATGCGATTTTCGATCAGCCCGAACGATCGCTCCGTCTTCGACGTGGGAAATCTGATGAAGCCGGCGCTCGCCGCCGCGCATCTCCACGTGGCGCCCCTGCTCGCGCTCTTTCGACGCGAGCAGCGGCTGCAGCTCGGTCTCGCCGACTCTTCGATGCTGCAGGAGGCCGAGTTCCTGAAGGTGGGCTCGACGGCCCTCGTCCTCGAGATGGTGGAAGCGGGAGCGCTGGATGACGCGCCGCGTCTGAAACGCCCCATCCAGGCGCTCCACGCGATCGTCTCCGATCCGAATCTCGAGGTGGAAGTCGAGACCGATCGGGGTCCCATGACCGCTCTCCAGATCCAGCGTTTCTACCTCGAGAGAGCCAGAGAGTTCGTCCGCGGCGCGAAAGCCACTTCGATGGAGGCGCTTTCGGTCACGGATCTCTGGCGGGGAGTCCTCGGAGCCCTCGAGCGCCGGGACATGTCGTCGCTCGTCGGCCGGGTCGACTGGGTCACCAAGCGGTACCTTCTCGAGACCTGCGGCGAGCCTTCCGACCGGGCGCTTCTCAAGACGATCGACCTCCGCTATCACGAGATCGCCGAGGGCTACGCCGCGAGACTCGAGCGAGGCGGGTTCGCCCGGCGCCTCGTGCAGGAGGAGGAGATCGAGCGCGCCACGCGGTTTCCC
>DAISKN010000348.1:0-7306 GCA_036820975.1 Acidobacteriota bacterium
GCGGCGGGATGAGGTCGTGTCGCTCGTCGTCGGTCAGGCGCTCAGGCTGGCGCTTGCCGGAGGGGGCCTCGGTCTTCTCGGCGCGGCTCTCTCCACGCGCTGGATCTCGAGCCTCCTCTCTGGAGTCGGGCCCTTCGACCCCTGGAGCTACGCGTCGACGGCGGGGACGCTCCTTCTGGTAGCGGCCCTCGCGAGCTATCTCCCTGCGCGGCGCGCGCTCGCGGTCGACCCCACGACGGCGCTCCGCTCCGAATAGCTGTTCCTGACGGAGGGCCTTGCGCTATTTTGGTGTCATGCGGAGCAGGTGGGTGTCGAGCGCCCTATTCGGCGTTCTTTTGACGATTCCGGGATGCTCCAGCCCGTCCTCTCCGGAGACGCCGGACGATCCGCCGGGAATCGGGCTCGAGGGCGGGAGCGCTCTCGTCTTCGAGGACGGAGGGCTCCTCGACGGCGAGCGGGACGAGATCGTGCGGGTGGTCCAGGAGACGGTGTCCGCCGTGCGCCGTTTCATGGACGTGACCGGCGTCACCATCCGGGTGGACGCCGGAACGACCTACGTGATCCCGGAGATCGGTCTCGGAGGGCGCACCAACGGCACCGGTGAGATTCTCATCGTCGTCGACCCGGACTCGCCCGCGATCCCGGAGTCGCTCTCGACCGAGCTCTTCCCGCTTCTGGCGCACGAGATGCACCACGTCATGCGGTTCCGCACCGCCGGTTTCGACTCCCATCTGCTCGGGGCGATGGTGACGGAAGGTCTCGCCGACCAGTTTTCCATCGAGGTAGCCGGCATCGATCCTCCGATCTGGGCGACGGCCCTCGATCCGGAGGAGCTCGAGATCTGGTTCGAGCAGGCGCGCCCCCACTGGTTCGAGAGCCCCTACAATCATGATGCCTGGTTCTTCGGAACCGGCGGGGAGATTCCCCGGTGGGCCGGCTATTCGATCGGCTTCGAGTTGACCCGCGTCTACCTTCTCGCGAATCCCGATCGCCCGCCGTCCCAGCTCTACGGATTCGCGGCGTCGGCGTTCATTCCGGCAACTCCGTAGCGCCCTGCTATAATCCCCGCCCACGTTTCCTTCGGTAGGAGATCCGCTCATGAAACGCATCCTCGGGGCCCTGCTCGCGACTTTCGTCTCGGCGTCCGCGTTCGCTCAGCCGGTCGATGAATCCTATTTGAAGCTTCTCTCCTGGCGTTCCATCGGACCGACGCGCGGCGGACGGGTGGTGGCCGTCTCCGGCGACCCGGTGAACAAGCTCGTCTTCTATCAGGGGACGACGGGAGGCGGCGTCTGGAAGACGGAGGACGGCGGGCTTCAATGGAAGAACGTCTCCGACGGCTACTTCGGGACCGGCTCCGTTGGCGCTGTCGCGGTAGCGCCCTCGGACCCGAACGTGGTCTACGTCGGAATGGGCGAGGCCTGCTTTCGCGGCAACGCCACCCACGGCGACGGAGTCTACAAGTCGACCGACGCGGGAAAGACCTGGAGCCGCGTGGGTCTCGAAGCGACCCGGCAGATCGGCCGCATCCAGATCCATCCGCGCAATCCCGACGTCGTCTGGGTCGCCGCACTCGGAGACTCCTTCGGACCGAGCGAGCACCGCGGCGTCTATCGGACCGAAGACGGCGGGCGAAATTGGCAGAAGGTCCTGTTCCGGGACAAGGACGCGGGGGCCATCGACATCACGATCGATCCCGGGAATCCCGACGTCCTCTACGCCTCGCTTCTCGAGATGAGACGCTTCCCGTGGGGATTCCGGAGCGCGGGGCCGGGGACCGGAATCTTCAAGACGACCGACGGCGGCGACAACTGGACGGAGCTGACCGACAACCCCGGCCTTCCTTCCGGACCCAAGGGCCGAATCGGCCTCGCGCTCTCGCCCGCGCGCCCCGAGCGCGTCTGGGCGATTCTCGACGCCGACATCGGAAAGAAGGGGGTCTACCGCTCCGACGACGCCGGCGCCACCTGGACCAGACTCGCCGACAACGCGAACCTCACACAGCGGCCCTGGTACTACCACCACATCATCGCCCACCCGAAGGATCCGGAGACGGTCTACGTCCTCAACGTCGACATGTGGAAGTCGACCGACGGAGGCAAGACCTATACCGAGATGAGGCCGCCTCACGGCGATCATCACGACTTGTGGATCGATCCCCAGGATCCCGACCGCATGGTGCAGGGTAACGACGGCGGCGGGACGGTGAGCTTCAACGGGGGCGAGTCCTGGTCCACGATCATGAATCAGCCGACGGCGCAGCTCTACCACGTCGCCGCCGACAACCAGGTGCCCTACCGCGTCTACGCGTCGCAGCAGGACAACACCAGCATCTCGCTTCCCAGCCGATCGGACTACGGAAAGATCACCCTCGAGGACTGGTACACGGTCGGGGGAGGCGAGGACGGATACATCGCTCCCCATCCCACGAACGCGGACATCGTCTACGCCGGCGACCACCACTGGATCTACCGCTACGACCACAAAACGAAACAGATCCGCGACATCTCGCCGAACCCCGAAACGCACTACGGTTGGGGATCCGCGGACATCAACTACCGGTTCTGGTGGACCTATCCCGTCGCCGTCTCCCCCCACGATCCGAACGTCGTCTACGTGACCTCGCAGTTCGTGCACAAGTCGGCGAACCAGGGGGAGAGCTGGGAGATCATCAGCCCCGATCTGAGCCGCGCCGATCCCAAGACGCTCGAGAAGACGCCGTCGTATCTCGATCCCGAGACCGGACCGTACTGGGGGCCGATCACCCGGGAGGCCTACGGACCCGAATGGTACGCGACCATCTTCGCTTTCGCGGAATCGAAGGCGAAAGCGGGAGTCCTCTGGGCGGGCTCCGACGACGGCTACGTTCAGGTCTCCGAAGACGGAGGCAGGAGCTGGAAGAACCGGACTCCTCCCGACCTCCCCGAGTTCGCGCTCATCAGCATCATCGATCCATCACCTCACGACCCGGCCTCCGCCTACGTCGCGGCGACCCGCTACAAGCTCTCCGACCACACGCCCTACCTCTACAGGACGAGCGACTACGGCGTGAGCTGGACGCGCATCACGGACGGAATCCCGCCGACGGACTTCACCCGGGTGATCCGGGAGGATCCCGGCCGCCGCGGACTCCTCTATGCGGGAACGGAGACGACGGTCTACGTCTCTTTCGACGACGGCGGCCACTGGCAGCCGCTCGGGTTGAACCTGCCCGTCGTCCCGATCCACGACCTCATCGTCAAGGACGGAGACCTCGTGGTCGCGACCCACGGACGCTCGTTCTGGATCCTGGACAACGTGGCGCTGCTGCACCAGCTCGACTCCGCGGCTCTGAGCGCCGCCTCGCACCTCTTCGCGCCACGACGGACGATCCGCTACCGGGACGGAGCGGACCTCGCCGGAGCCTTCTCCGGGGATGCCGGCATCTCCGGGGAGAACCCTCCCTCGGGGGTCGTCGTGTCCTACTTCTTCAAGGAGAAGCCTGCGGGCGAGGTCAAGCTCTCCTTTTATAAAGATGGAGCGCCCATCCGGAGCTTCACGAGTGGGGGAGAAAAGCCCCCGTTGAAGGCGGAAGCGGGGGCGAACCGCTTCGTCTGGGACATGCGCTATCCGGGTGCCGAAGTCCTCGAGGGCGCGGTCTTTCAGGGAAGCGCCCGCGGGCCGGTCGGGGCGCCGGGGACGTACGAAGTCGAGCTCTCGGTGGGAGGCTCGAGCTTCCGCCGGTCCTTCGAGATCGCCCGCGATCCCAGGCTCGAGTTCACGGACGCCGATCTGAAGGAGCAGTTCGATTTCCTCATCGCCGTCCGCGACAAGCTGAGCGAGACCATGGGCGTCGTCTCCCGCATCCGCGAGATGAGGAAGACGGCGGAGCAGGCGGTCGAGCGCGCGGGCGGATCCGAAGCGCTTAAGGACGCTCTTCGTGAGCTCAACGACAAGCTCTATCCCCTCGAGGAGAGGCTCGTGCAGTACCGCGCCCGGGCGGGACAGGACCTCATCAACTACCCGACGGGCATCGACAGCAAGCTCGCGCGGCTCTCCTCGTTCGCCTCCATGGGAGACGGGCCGCCCACCCAGGGCGCGCGATCCCTGTTCGCGCGGCTCTCCGAGGGAGTCGCCGAGAGAAGTCGAGCCCTCGACGAGATCGAAAAGGGCGAGCTCCAGTCCCTGCTGAGGCTCGCGGGAGAAAACCGATAAACACTCAAAAAGAGCTTCGCTTCGCCATCGAGGCGGCGAGAGCCGCCGGAGAGCGCCTCGAGTCCCTTCGCGTTTCGAATCGCTGGGAGGGAGGCCTCCTCGGTGACGTCGGCGATCAGGCGGCGGACGGGTACCTCCAGGGAATCCTCGCCGGCCGCTATCCCGACGACGGAGTCCTGAGCGAGGAGACCGCGAGCGACGGGAGGCGCCTTTCGAAGCCGCGCGTGTGGATCGTCGATCCTCTCGATGGCACCAAGGAGTACAGCGAGCGCCGGGAGGATTGGGCGGTGCACCTGGCTCTCGCGATCGACGGCGCCCCGGCGATCGGAGTCGTGGCGCTCCCAGCGACGGGAGAAATTCTCTGGGGGAGCCGCGAGGGCGCGGGCCTCGAGGGCGGGGCGCGAGAGCTGGTGCGCGGCGAAAGCGTTTCTGGCCCGCGTCCTATCGTCGCCGTGAGCCGGAGCCACACGCCCGACTGGGTCGCAAACTTCACCCGCGAGATGGATGGAGAGATGAAGGCCTTCGGGAGCGTGGGCTACAAGGTCAGCCGGCTGTTCTTCGGAGAGGCGGACATCTACGTTCACCAGAAAGGCCTCAAGGAGTGGGACACCTGCGCTCCCGAAGCCGTGGCCCGCGCGCTCGGGTGGTCGGTAACGACGCTCTCCGGGGCCGAGCATCGGTACAACCGCGAAAACCCCCGGAACGACGAGATCGTGGTGTGCCGGCCGTCCCGGCGCGCCCGGGTGCTCGAATCGCTGCGTTCGCTCGGGGTTTCGGGTTGACATCGGGGAATGAATCATTGTATTCAAGCACTCCTGGGGTGTGGGATGCGCCGGAATCAAGATCCTCGGGGAATCGTGGTTTTGTGGCTCCTCGGCTCGGCCGCATGCGGGGTCGACGGCGTCGATAGCGGCCCGACCGGTCCTTCAGTTCCCGCTGCGCGCTCGCTCGGCGCTCCGGAGGCGAGCGCTCTCTCGGCGGCGGGCGCAGTTTCCGGGCGGGTCGTCGACAGCTTGACGGGAGAGCCCATCGCCGGAGCGCGCATCCACGCCGGGGATGCGGTCGTGGAATCGGAGGCGAGCGGGGTGTTCGCTCTCCCCTCGAGTCTTTCCGGAGTACTGCCTCTTCGGGTCGAAGCGCCCGGCCACTACGTCCGGGAGACGCGTGTTCAGGTCGGGAGCGCCGCACCGGTCGAGATCGATCTCCTGCCCGAAGGAGAGAAATTCGACCTCGACTTCTTCGACCACGTGTACCGGGAGCTCGGCGAGGACGCTACCCACCGCTGGGCGACCGAGCCGGCGTTCCAGATCCTGGATCGCGTTCTCGACTGCGTGGAGCTCGATTTTCAGGGCTATTGCGACGTCTTCCAGGCCACCGACGAGCTGGCGGCAGAGCAGTTCATGAGCCTGTCGCGACAGGTGGTTCTTGACGACTCGAGCCCCTACACCGGAGGCCGGGTGACGGGCGCGAGCGCGACGCCGGTCGAGGTGGCTCCGGGCACGCGCATCGTCCGGCGGGACGCCTGGGTCCGCGACACGGTGAGGTTCGCCCTCGTCCAGCTCCCCAACGATTCTTCCTGGGCCTCGCAGTGGTTCTATCGCGGGTCTGGCAGCCTCTACTCGGGGCTCGTCATGATCAACAAGCGCCACAAGAGCCTGCGCGGGGTCTATAGCCACGAACTGGCTCACAGCTTCGGCTACGATCACCCTCGCGGCGGATGGGAGGTGCCGCTCCCCTCGATCATGCGCTACGGACATGGCGAGGGTCCGGAGCCGAACGACCTCCTGCACGGCGCCATCCTGTATCGCCGGCCCTCGGGCAGCCGCACGCCGGATCGGGATCCGGAGGACTTCGTGTTGAATGCCCTCCGGGGGCAGGCCACCGCGGCGGGCGAGCTGGTCGAACGCGTCCTTAACTGAAACTGTGTCGAGTTTTTCGAACCCCGCCCCGCCCGGAAACGTAGTTCGAAGGCATGACCCACTGGATGCAGGACGTCCGGAGCTCGCTCCGGGGGCTTCTCAAAGACTATCGGACCACGGGAGCGGCGGTCCTCACCCTCGCGGTCGGGATTGGCGCGTCCACCGCGATCTTCAGCGTCGTCTACGGAGTGCTGCTCCGGCCTCTCCCCTATCCCGACCCCGACCGCATCGTTCAGGTCTGGCAAGTCTTCGAGGGCGGTAGGCGCGGGCAGATTTCCGACGCCAATTTCGCGGATCTGAAGGAGCGGAATCAGAGCTTCGAAGCCTTCGCCCAGTACGCGAGCGGAGTGACGTCGGTCGTCGGCGGAGACGAGCCGGTCCGCGTCCGAACCGCGAGCGTTTCCCGCGAGTTCTTCGACGTCCTCGGGGTCTTTCCGCAGCTCGGGCGGCCGTTCGTCGAGGAGGAGCTCCGGGAGGGCGGCTCTCCCGCGGTCCTCGTGAGTCACGGCTTCTGGGAGCGCCGTCTCGGCGGCAGTGCGGAACTTTCGTCCCAGGAGCTCTCGTTCAGCGGCCGAGTCCATTCCGTGGTGGGAGTGATGCCGCGGGCCTTCGCGTTCCCGCCCGATACCGACGTCTGGGTGCCGCGCGAGCTCGATCCGGCCCTTCCCGCCCGCACCGCTCACAACTGGAACGCCGTCGCGAGGCTCCGGGGCGTTCCCCTCGAGCGGGCGCAGGCAGACGTCAGCGCCATCGCCCGGGATCTTCGGGCGACCCACGGAGAGGACACGTGGATGATCGATGCGGCGGTGATTCCGCTCCACGAGCAGCTCGTGGGTCACGTCCGTCCGGCGTTGGTGGTGCTGCTCGCGGCGGTCTCCTTCCTTCTCCTCGTCGCCGCCGCGAACGTGGTGAACCTCCTTCTCGCTCGAGCGGCCCGGCGCCAGAGAGAGGTGGCGGTGAAAGCAGCGCTCGGCGCGAGCCGGATTCTGCTGGTGCGCTCGTTCCTCACGGAGTCGGCGCTTCTAACCCTCGCCGGGGGCGGGCTCGGCGTCCTCCTCGCGGCCTGGGGAGTGCCCCTGCTTCTCGCCGTGGAGCCGGGCAAGATTCCGCGCTCGGGCGAGGTCGGCGTCAGCCTTCCGGTGCTTTCGTTCGCGCTCGGGGTCGCGGTCCTCGTTTCCCTGGGCCTCGGCCTC
>DAISKN010000349.1:0-7297 GCA_036820975.1 Acidobacteriota bacterium
CGAAGTACCCAGGGGTCACGTAAGAAACAGGATGGATGCCGGGAAGAGATCCGGGTGGGAGAGGTTGATCCTCCACGAAGACCGCGCTGTCCGCCCGGCCCTGTTCCTCCAGCGGCAGCTTCGATACCGCGCCCGCCGCCCGCACGTTCGGGGCGCTCGCGATGCCGTCGAGAGCGCGCACGAAGAAGCGGACCGACTCGTCGGAGCCGGGATAGGCGACCGGAGGGAGCGCCAGGCGAAAGGTGATTGCGTTAGCCGGGTCGAAGCCGGGCTCGACGGAGCGAAGGCGCCAGACGCTTCTCGCCATGAGCCCGGACGCGACCAGGAGAACGAGCGCGAGCGCCACCTGAGAAACGACGAGCGCGTGCCGCGCGCGGTGCCGGGAGCGGCCGACTGTCGCCGAGCGACTCGCGAAGCCCGAAGCCCACGACGAGGACCTCGAACGAAGCGCGGGGAGCCCGCTGGTGAACAGTACCGTGAGCAGAGCGGTCAATGCCGCGACGCCGAGAACCGTGGCGTCGATGTTCGTTTCCGCGATCCGCGGGATGTCCACGGCACCGCCGAGCGATCGCAATGCCGCGACGGAAGCCGCGGCGGCGAGGACCCCCAGAATGCCGGCGACGGCCGATACGAGAAAGCCCTCGCAGAGGAACTCCGCGAGGATTGCGATCCACGTCGCGCCGAGCGTTCGCTTCAGAGCGATGGCGTTCCGGCGCCCCTCGGCGAGGACGAGAAACAGGTTGGCGACGTTGGCCCAGGCGATGGCCAGCACGAAACCGGCGGCGCCGAGGATCACCCACAACACGCCTCCGACGTCTCCGACGACGACTTCGGCGAGGGGACGCACCGAAGCGCGCATGTGCGTCTGATCGATCGACTCCCGCGTGATCCGCCCCGGGAACTCCTCCGGGAGCCGTTCGAGGAGCGCCTGCATCTCTTCCGCCGCTTCGTCGACGGACACGCCCTCACGGAGCCGGGCGATCGCATTGTGGTAGAAGGTGGCGGATTCCGTTTTCGCCGGATCCAGGCGCATGGGCAGCCACAGTTCCGTGTCCGAAGCCGGGAAGCGAACGCCATCCGGCAGAATGCCGATGACGTCATGGGGAACGCCGTCGATCTCGATCCGCCGATTCAAGATACCCGGTTCCCCGCCGTATTTCCGGCGCCACAGGCGTTCGGCAAACACGACGACGGGTGAGGCGCCGGGCCGATCGTCGGATTCGGCGAAGAGACGGCCGCGGAGCGGCAGGATCCCAAGGGTCGGGAACAGGTCAGCCGTGACGTGGGACGCCGGCACGCGCTCGGCATCGACGCCGCTCACCGGGCCGAGCCCGGCGGCGGTAACCTGGTAGCCGCCAAAGTGGGTGAACGCCTGCTGGTGACGGCCGTAGAAGAGAAGGCTGGCGTCGGACTGTTCGACTCGAAAGCTCGTGCCTACGGTGAGGGTATGGGACAAGGAGACGAGCCGCTCGGGAATCTGATAGGGGAGCGGACGCAGCAGCACGGCGTTGACGAGGGTGAAAACGGTGATGGTCGCGGCGAGCCCGAGCGTGAGCGTCACGATCGCCGCCAGGGCGACGCCACGCGCGTGAACGAGCCGCCGCGCGGCTTGGTGAAGCGACTGAATAAGGGACAGCACTCTCTGGCGCTCCGTGGGTCACGCGATTATAAGTCCGAAGGGGCCGAACAGGGGATTCCTCGACCGGGATCAGGAACCGAGAACGGTAACGGACCTCCTCATGCCGCGGGCTGCTTCACGGCGAGCCGACCCGGAGTCAGGCGCTTCGTCGAACCTCCGGCGATATCAAGGCAGGATGGCGTCCTCCTTATTAATGTTGACCTGGCCGGAGGCCCTGAAAACGACGGAGATTGCCGCGGCCCCCGATAGGCCGCGCGTCGTCGTTTGGGGAAACGGGCGGCTCGCGCTGAGCCTCGACGGGGGCGAGACCATGGCGATGCCGGTTTCGGAGAGTATCTCGGTCGCCTGGGCGGCGCTCGAGCCCGGATCCGGCGGCGCGCTCTGGTTCGTCGACTCGAGTGGGGCGCTCTATCGCCTCCCACTGAACCAGCTGGAGAGGCGAAGCACCTCCCGGTCAGGTGCTCGGGAGGGTCAGACGGAATGCCGCCATTTCCTCGCCGTTCCGAACCAGCAGGACGTTGCCAACGAGCACCGGGTGGTTCCATGTCTTGCCCTCGATCGCCGGGAAGCGTGCGACCTCCGTATACTTGTCCGGGGCCGCCTCGACGAGCGCGAGCTCGCCCTCCTCCGACAGAACCAGCAGCAATCCCTGATCGCGCAAAAGCACGAGCTGGCCGTAGCCGTAGCGTCCGCCCTTCCACTCGCGCTCGCCATTTTCGAGGTCGATGCATGTGAGGATACGGCCGTCGAATCCGTAGGCATGGCCTTCGTGAACGACGAAGTCGTTGAAGAAGGGTTTCAGCCGGGTCGACGTCCAGCGCTCTTCGACGGTCCATCCGCCGGATCCGAGCGCGACCGAGATGCGGCGCGTGCTGATTCCCCCCATGGCATCGGAGGAGCTGATCAGGAGGTCGCCGTCCGCGATCACCGCCGGCTGCACGATGCGGAAGCCCGGCCAGGGGTGCTCCCAGAGGACCGTGCCGTCGGCCGGCGCCACGCTGGTTGCACCGGTCGCGCTCAGCATCAGCACCTGTGTGATTCCGTCGATCGTCAAAAGATGCGGCGAGCTGTAGCTCCCGCCGCCATTCGGGCCGAACCAGCGCGGCTCGCCGGTTGCGAGGTCGTAGGCGACGAGTTTTCCCGAGGCGGCGACGATGACCACGTCGTCGACCACGACCGGCGAGCTCGTGAACCCCCAACCCGGAATCTGCTTCTCACTGTCGGAGGCCACGTCGCGCGACCACACGACGGCGCCGTCGGCGGCGTCGAGCACCTTCAGGATTCCGGTCGCGCCGAACGCGTATACGCGACCGTTGCCGAGAGTCGGTGTCCCGCGCGGACCGGGGCCGCCGTTCGACTCGTAGAACCGGGCCGGGTCGCCGTGCATCCACACCGGCTCGCCGGTTCTCGCGTTGTAGCAGGCGACGATCTCTTCGTCGCCGCGCTGCTCCTGGGTATAGACGAGGTCGCCCGCGACCGCGAACGACGACCAGCCCGGTCCGATCGGCCGTCGCCAGAGCTCGACCGGCGGCGACTTGGACCAGTCGGTCTCGATCCGGACTCCGGGGATGACGCCGTCGCGGCCGGGCCCGCGAAAGCCGGGCCAGTCGGCTTCTGATCCCGTCTCCGCGGTCGCCGGTTCGGGCGCCGTCGGCTCGGCAATCTCGTCAATCTCGGTCGGGGATGGAACCGGTGCCGGTTCCTCGGGAGTCTTCGCTTCCAACGGAACGGCGGGGGCGACCGGCTCGGCAATCTCGGCATCCGGGGCTCGAGCCAGGAGCCGCTCCTCGGGTGTCGCCGACCACCGCCACGCGAAATCGGATTGACCGTCGCCGGTAATGCCACCCGACCGGAGGAGCGTCCAGACGCCGCACGCGAGCACGAGGGTCGCGATCATCGAAGCCCAGCGAGCTCCGCCACTGAAGCGACGAGCGGCCACCGTCCACACGACGAACGCGAGGGCCAGGAGCGGGATCGCCTGAACATAGAACAAATTCCCTTGCCCCGCCGTTGCCAACGACACGTGGAGGAAGGGCTTCGTCGCGGCGAGTGCCATGGCCATCAGGAGGACGGCTCCCAAGCGCTCGGGCCAAGGCGTCCCGCTGAAGAACACCCACCACACGAGGATCGAAAACGCCCCGACGAGTCCGCCAATCATGCCGAACAGGAAGGCCTCGGGCACGAACATGGGGATGCCAAGGCTTCCGACCAGCAAAACGATGACGACACCGGGCCACAGACGAATATACGTCTTTTGAGTCAAGGCTTATTCCTCCCGGAGAGCCTGCACGGGATCGATCTCCGATGCGCGCCAGGCCGGAACCGCGGATGCGAGAAGCGCCACCAAGGTGAGCAGGAGAGCGGCGACGCCAAGCGTCCCGACGTCGGTGGGTGCTACGTCATGGAGCAGTCCGGAGATGAGCTTGGCGAAGAAGAACGAGGCCCCGAGCCCGATGGCGACGCCGATAAGAGCGAGCAGCCCGCCTTCCTTCAGGACGACCTGCATCAAAACCGATCGATCGGCGCCGAGGGCCGCGCGGACTCCGAACTCGTGCGTCCGCTGGCTGACCCCGAACGCCAGAACGCCGGCGACACCCACCGCCGCCACGGTGAGAGCGAGGATCGCGAACACGCCCATCAAGGCGGCGTTCAACCGCTGGGGCGAGATCGACTCCGAACGTATATGGGCGAGCGTTCCGACGTCCACGACCGGCTGCTGCGGATCGAGCTCGCGAATCAGGTCCAGGATCGGCCGCACCACGATGTCCGGCTGGGCAGTGCGAACGAACAGGGAGCTCGCGAGAGGCACCACCTCGGTAACCGGGTTGAAGGCCACGTGGGGCACGTCCTCGGCCACACCGTAGTCCTTGGCGTCGGAGACGACGCCCACGATCGTCCGGTACTCCTCGGTCACGCCCATGAGGTACAAGGTGTCTCCTCTCCAGCCGATGCGCTGTCCCAGCGCCTCCCGATCCGGAAAATAGTGAGCGGCCAGGGCCTGGTTGACCACGACCACCTTCGCCGCGTCCGGGGTATCCGTCGATCGGAACGTGCGGCCCTGGACCAGCGTCATTCCGAGCGTCTGGAAGTAGTCGCCGCTCACGATGCGAAAGTCGGCCCGTGGCGGTGGAGCTCCCGGCTCCGTCGGCCGTCCCTCGATCTCGAACTCGAGCGCCGCGAGCGGGGCCAGAACCCCCCTCGGCGTTTCCTTCAAGGGGATCATGCTGCCGAGCGCGGCCGAGCGAACGCCGGGAAGAGCCGCGACTCGTTCCAGGATCGTCCCGTGATGCGCGACCAGCTCTTCCACGGTCCGCGCGCCGTAGCTGATGGGAACGTTCATGGCCAGCACTTCTTCCAGTGCGACTCCGCCGTCGTCTCTCTGGAGGTTTCTCAACGTCTCGAGCAGGAGCCCGGCGCCCACCAGGAGCACGAAGCTGACGCCGACCTGAGAGACGACGAGAAGCCTCTGCACACGCCGGCCTGCCGCTCCGGCCGTCGAGCGCGTGCCCGAAAGCCATCCGAGGCGCCGCGAGCCCGTTCCTGGCAGCCGCGGCAGGAAGGCGAAGAACGCAGCCGAGGCCACTGCCGCGACGAGCGCGACGCCCAGCACGGTGGTATCGACGGTAATCTCGGAGGCACGGGCGGAGTAGCGCGCGATGTACGATGCCAGAAGGTCCACACCGGCGAGCGCCAGCAGCACACCCAGCGCGGCGCCTGCAATCGATGGGACGGCGTTCTCGACGAGCAGCTGGCGCCGCAGCGTCCAGATCGAAGCACCCAGCGATACGCGAAGCGCCAACTCGTCGTACCGGCGCATCACCCGGGCGAGAGTGAGGTTCGCCACGTTCGCGCAGGCAATCATCAGAACGAAGGCGGCCACCCCGAGGAGCATGAACATCGTGGGGCGCGCCCCGGCGGCGAGCTGGTCGCGCAGACCGGTGACCGACACCTCGTAACCGTCGGTCGGATCGTAGGCCTCGGGATGCTCGCCGTGCAGACGACGGGTAATCGCCTCGACCTCCGCGCGCGCCGATGCCAGGCTTGCGTCGGGCGCGAGACGCGCAAAGATCTCCGTCATCCGGTGGAGCCGATCGTGGGTCATGGTGGCACTGAGATGGTGCGGGCTCACGACCATGTTGACGTACATGTCCGTGTGCTCGGGATATGGAGGCGCGGGCTCCGCGACGCCGATGATCTCGACTCTCCGGTCATCGATGGTTATAGTTCTACCGACAGCCCCCGGATCGGCGCTGAAGAGGCGGTTCCAGTAGTCGTACGTCAGGACCGCTACCGCCGGCGCGGCTACTCCGTCCTCGCTCCTCGAGATGACCCGCCCGAGATGGGCGTCGAGCCCCATGACCTCGAAGTAGTTGCCGGTGACGATCCCGGCGCGCACCTGTTTCGGCTCGTCGGCTCCGAGCATGTTGAAGGTCATGGCGGAGAACTCCGCGACGCCTTCGAGACTGGGACTGTGCTTTCGGTAGTCCTCGATCTCGGGAACGGAGAAGAGCACGTTGTCGATTCCCGCGAGGCTCGCGGAATGACGCAGGTAGACGAGGCGGGAGCCGTCGCGATAGGGGAGGGGACGGAGCCAGATTCCGTGGACCACGCTGAAGATCGCGGTGTTGGCGCCGATGCCGAGTCCCAGCGTCAGGATGAACGCCGTCGCGTAGCCTGGGCTTCGCGCGAGCCCGCGGACGGCGACCTCCACATCGGAGAACCAAGGGGTCCAACTCGACAGCCTCCGGAAGCCGCGGAGCAGTCGGCGCCACGCGGGAACGTCTGCTCGAGGATCGATGAAGCTCGGCGCTTTGAGCGCACCATAGGCGCGAGCCACGCTCGCGGCCGTCCCGAACCGGGAGAACGCGGTAGCGGCTGCTGCCTCGTGGGTGGCGCCCTGATCGACGAGGTCCGCAATCGCGTCTTCGAGGTGCGATTCTGTCTCCTCGAGGATCCGCTCGATCCCGGGATGCGTCCCTTCGATGTGAAACTGAGCCGCGAGCTCCTTTCTCAGAGCGAGCAGGAACGCTTCGACCTTTCCGGACGTGACCGCTGGCAGACTCATACCGTATCCAGAACCGAGTTGACCGTCTGGGCGAAACTTCCCCACTCCATCCGCCCGTGCGCGAGAGCTTCTTTTCCGGCCGGGGTGAGGCCGTACACGCGGCGGCGGCGCCCGCCGACCGTCGCCCACGAGCTCTCGAGAAGCCGCTTCGATTCGAGCCGGTGAAGGGCGGGGTAGAGCGTTCCTTCAGGAAGCTGAAGCGCCCCCCCGCTCGACTCCGCGAGACGGCGGGCGATCTGGTAGCCATGGGTGGCGCCGGCCCCAACCACCGCCAACAGCAGGAGATCCAGGTGTCCTTTCAAGGTTTCTTTCTTCATGCCTCGCGATCCTACACCTCGCTATACGATGTATACAATCGATATGTTCGGTCGGGACACCGATACCCGGGATATCCTGAATCGCCCATCGATAACTCTAGGAGGCGTAAGAGAAATGCGCATCGTAAGAACCCGGTTCGCTCTGCTCCCCCTCGCAATGGCGCTCCTTTGGAGCTGTTCGCCGGAAACGGCTCCCGCTCCGGAAACCGCACCGGCACCGACCACCGTCCCCGCGGCGCCGAGCGGTCCGGTATTGGGCCCGGGCGACGTGGCTTT
>DAISKN010000350.1:0-7285 GCA_036820975.1 Acidobacteriota bacterium
GGTTCCGTCGTCGAATTCGAGCCCGCGTACCGTCTTGCCGCCAGAGACCGAGACGAGGTTGCGGTTCAAAAGGACTCTCGCGCCCGCCGCCTCCAGACTCTCCTGGGCGCGAAGACTCGCCCTCGGAGAAAAGTCATGGAGGATCCTGGCGCCGCGCTCGACGAGGGTCACGCGGAGCTTGGGGCGCCGGCGCAGGAACCCGTCGGCCGCCTCGACCCCGAAGTAGCCCCCGCCGAGGACCACGACGCGCTTCGCGCCGCGATCGAGAAGCCGCAGGATACCCTTGAGATCGGAGAGCCTCCGGAATCGGAATACGTTCCTGGCCTTCGAAAGTCCCTCGACCGGAGGCAGGATGGATCGCGCGCCGGTCGCCACCACGAGCCGGTCGTAGGGAACGTTCTTTCCCGAAGCGTCGACCATCCGTCTCACGGCATCGATGTCGACGACTTCGGCCCCGGTCCGGACTTCGACGTTGTACGTATCCCGGAAGAAACGGGCCTTCTCCCGGTCGAGCTTCGCGAGGGAATCGACCTCGCCTCCGAGCGCGTGGGCGAGCCCGCCTACGGCGTAGCTCACCTCCGGCGCTCGCTCGAGGAGAAGAATCTCGGCGCGCTCGTCGGTCTCGCGGGCCCGGGCCGCGGCCGCGGGTCCGCTGAAAGCGCCTCCGACGACGACGATCTTCGAAACAGGCATGGGGGGTCTCCTGTGCCGAATCCCGCTGCGAACGTGCAGCTCGATTGGATAGTGTGATTTCAGTGTAACGAACGGAGCGCGGGTCGTCGAGGCTCAGTCCCGGCGATCGAGGCGCTCGTACGCAGGGAGCGTGAGGAACTCGACGAAATCGTCGTCGAGCACGAGCGTGTCGAGAATCTCGACCGCATCGCGATAACGACCGGTGCTCCCCCCGCCGAGCTTCGAAAGCTCCGCCTCGCGGAGCTCGCGGTAGAGCGCGGCCGACAGAGCGCGGCCGTCCTCGAGCCGCGCGCCGCGGTGCACCCACTGCCACAGCTGAGAGCGGGAGATCTCCGCGGTGGCCACGTCTTCCATCAGGTTGAAGATGCCGGCGGCGCCCACTCCGCGGAGCCAGTGGTCCAGGTACTGCAGGGCGACGCTGATGTTGTTGCGAATACCCTCTTCGGTGACGGCGCCGTCCGGAACCCGGAAATCGGTGAGCTCGCGGGGACCGACGGTCACGTCGTCGCGAAGACGGTCCGTCTGATTCGGCCGGGAGCCGAGCACCTTCGAGAACTCCTCCCTCGCGACCGGCACCAGGTCGGGATGAGCGACCCATGTGCCGTCGAATCCGTCGGTCGCTTCCCGGCGCTTGTCGTCCCGCACCCTGGACATCGCGACCTCGTTGACCTCGGGATCCTTTCGGCTCGGGATGAATGCCGCCATGCCGCCGATGGCGTGCGCCCCGCGGCGGTGACAGGTCCGGACCAGGAGCTCGGTGTAGGCGCGCATGAACGGCACGGTCATGGTGATCCGGGCCCGATCGGGAAGAACCAAAGGGCTCGAGCGAAGCTTCTTGATGACGCTGAAGATGTAGTCCCAGCGGCCGGCGTTCAGGCTGCAGCCGTGCTCGCGGAGCTCGTAGAGGATCTCGTCCATCTCGAACGCGGCGGGAAAGGTCTCGATCAGAACGGTCGCGCGCACGCTTCCCCGAGTAACCCCGAGGCGGTCCTGCGCGTGGTCGAAGACGTCGTTCCAGAGGCGCGCTTCGAGGTGGCTCTCGAGCTTCGGAAGATAGAAGTACGGACCGCTTCCCCGGGACAGCGTCTCCCGGGCGTTGTGGAACAGGAACATTCCGGCGTCGAACAGGCTCGCGGAGATGGGCTCGGAATCGACCTCGACGTGCCGCTCGGACAGATGCCACCCGCGCGGGCGGACCAGGAGCGTGGCGAGATCGCCCTCGAGCGCGTACTCTTTTCCCTGCTCGCTGGTGAAGCTCAGGCTACGCCTCACCGCGTCGAAGAGATTGACCTGACCCTCGACCACGTTCTCCCAGGTGGGTGAGAGCGAATCCTCCAGATCGGCCATGAAGCCCGAAGCTCCCGAGTTGAGCGCGTTGATCATCATGCGGCGATCCGCGGGCCCGGTGATCTCGACGCGCCGGTCCCTCAGGTCAGCGGGGGCGGGCGCAACCTTCCAGTCGCCGCGCCGAACCGCCTCGGTTTCGCTCAGGAACGCCGGCATCTCCCCGCGATCGAGGGAAGCCTGGACCTCGACGCGGCGTTTCAGGAGCACCAGGCGGCGGGGATTGAACGAGCGGTGGAGATCGGCCACGAACTCGAGCGCCGCCGGGGTCAGTACTTCATCGGCGCGAGGCACCGGGGACGAAGCGATAGCCGCCCCGGGAACCCGAATCTCGGAGCTCATGACGGCACCTACAGCTTACGCATACTTCGACGCGAAATTGTGAGAAGTTGTATGGATACGTCATTGGGTGCCGCCGACGTCGCCGCTCCGGCCAAACAATCGGTACTGGTGTTTTATCTGAAACCCGCTGAACGGCGACTGCTGGAGGAAATAGTCCGAGACCGAGAACAGCTTCGTGTTGGGCCAGTGCGGGCGGATGGCGGTGTAGTCGCCGTACCGGTCCAGGGAAGTATTGCTGACCCCGATGGCCGAGAGAGTCGAGTCGCCGACGAATCCCGCGACCGGGGTGGCGTCGCTCCCTCCGCCACCGGCGCCGACGGAAACCCCGACTTCCCCGTTGGCGTTGGTGGCGAGATGGGCGTGGTGGAATGGCGAAATCCGGGTGCCAGATCTGGGATTGGGGCGTCGACCGCCGCTTCTCCGACGACTTCACGTCCAGGAGCTCGCCGCGGGCGGCGTGAAGAGCCGCGTCCTTCGAAAGCCCCCGCTCCAGGTTCTCGTAGAATCGCACCATCAAAGCGCATTACCGCTCGGCCCGCGCGGGCGGACGGCTCGAGAGAGTCGCCGAGCGCTGACGAACCGCATCGGCAGCGATCCGGCGGGCCGGCACTGTGGGCTCGACGCTCGCGTTCGTTCTCGGCGCCGTCACGGTGTTCTTCATTCGTCGCGCCGCTCGAAGCGGCTGCTCCGGCTTCCGTACCGGTGCGCCGAGCTGGTGGGGTCGCTGACGCCCACTCCGGCCGGTGCCCGCACTCGAACGTCGTGCGGAAACGTCCGTCCTCCGCTTACCGAAGCGCCATAGAGGGGTCCCCGATGAGATGGTAGACGCTCAGGAGCTCGGGGAACGCTCCGGTCTCGGCATAGGCTTCTTGCGCCGCCAGCACCGCATCGCCTAGGCGCTGGTGCGTGCCGTGGAAGAGCTCGCTCAAGAGCGCCTTGTGGTAGCGGTGTGCGGGCCCGTTCAAGCTCATGCCGCTCGGCGAGAACGCCGCGATCGCACCCTTGTCCTCCGCCTTCACCAGTTCTTCGCTCAGCGAGTCGAAGAACGGAAAATGAAAATAGCCGTTCAAGCAGTTCATGGTGAGCACCACGGGCTGTTGCGACTGCGGTCTCAGGGAGCCGACTCTCGTGGTGTCGAGCAGGTTCTCGCTCGCCCATAGCTGGATGCCGCCGTGGCCGATGTAGCTGACGAGAAAAGCTCCTTCGTCGAACGCACCGAGGACGGCTAGACGGGTGGCCGTCGCGCCCAGCTCGCCGAGAGAGATGTGCCGCGGTGCTTCGCCAGCGAGCACCGTTTCGGCGAGCTCCTCCGCATTGGCCTCGAAATCGCCCGCCGCATCCGGGTCGTCGCTCAGGAGCACGATGGGCGCCCGCGGTGATGCCTCTCCCGACTCGTAGGCGAGGACCTTCTCCACCATGGCCCGGACCTCGTCGCGGCTCGCCGCCGGGAGCCGGCCGATGGCCAGGTCCGGCAAGGAGTCTTCACCGTTGACGGCGGCGTAGGTCGGATCGGACGCCGTCCAGAGATAGCTCGTCTCGACCATCAGCGGCGGCACCTGGTTCGCCACCTCCGTGCCGTAGTAGTTCTTGAAGTCGTAGGTGGCGTCTCCGAGCAGCAGCACGTAGCGCAGCGAGGGCGCCTTCCAGTGATGGTAAGCGTAGGCGAGGAAATCCCGGATCGCCTCCGGCCGGCTCTCACCGAAGCCGAACTCCTCGTAGATCGCTTCGACCGGGACTCCGAGCGGGGTCAAGCCCTGACGGCGCCGATGGTCGAGAAGCGGCCGGGCGGCGTCGAGAAACGCTCTGGGGCCGATGACGACGAGGTCGGCCCGGTTGGCGCCGCGCTTCAACCACGCCCTCGACGGTCTCCGGACTTCGGGCCGCTGAACCCGTTCGGCGCCCACGACGAGGTAATGGTGCTCCGCCTCGGCGCGAAAACGAACGCCGTTACCGGTGGGCGAGGAGCCGCCGGCGAGCCACACCGGCCGTCCGGGATAGGTCGTGTCGAGCAGCAACGCTCCCTCGGACACCTCGGAGACCTCCGCCGTCGTCGACGCCGTCCAGCGCCCCTCGAGCACACCGCGCTCCGCCGTTGCGAGTCGGGGATAGGTCACCGCGTATCGGTCCACGAACACCATCGAGTAAGCGGCCGCGGTGTCGCCTACGCTCTCGATCTCGAGCCGGTTCTCGCCCTCTTGGAGCACGCCCGGGCCGAGCTCCACGTCGAGCTTTTGGGGAAGCTTCCCGTCCCAGCTCCGCTCCGCCACCAGAGCTCCGTTGATCCGGACCGCCACGTGGTGGTCGGGCGATGCGGGAAAATCGCTTCCCCCCTGCAGCCAGAGCTCGAGCCGGGCAGGCGCCGCTGTCCCGGCGAGAGCGTCGACCCCGAAGCCGTAGTCCTTCTTTGCGGGAGCGAAGAGGGTGTCCCACATCCAGCGCTCTTCCGCTTCCATGAGGGCGGCCTGGTAGAGGCGGTTCTCCTCGTGCTCGTCGCGGCGCAGATACCAGCTCGTGGACCCGCCCGCGCCCGAGGGCACCGCGTTGCGCACCGTCATCGCCGCGCCGCCGGAAGCGGAGTACTCGAGCTCGAAGACCGACTCGTCGCCGTAGGGGTTCGCCTCGGCGCCCGCGCTCACGAAGTAGAGCGTGGAGCCCGGAGCGAAACGCGAGGCCTCTGGAACGAGGTGATGGGCCACCGTCTCTCCGAGACGGCTCAGCCGCAGGTCCTTGGCGGCGACGCCCCCGCGAGAGCCCGCGCCGAAGATCTCCTCGTAGCTCGCCGCGTGGAGCCCCGGCGCGACAGTGGCCAGACGCGCCAACACCTCGCCGGCGCCAACCGGCCCGTGTCGGCGCGAGCGCCGTCGACGCCCGTCGGGTCCCACGACGTCGTCCGGATCTCTCTTGGCGAAAGACAGCGTGACGTAGAGACGTTTCGCCAGACGCAGCTGCTGACGAGACGCGTCCCAGCTCAGAGGCGAGATCTCGACGAGCGCCTTCTTCACCTCGCCCTGAAAAGCGACCTGGAGGAGACGGGCGGCCTCGGAGGATCCCGCGCCGTCGCGACGAGCCCTCGGCCTCGAGCTCAGGCGCGAAAGCCGCACCACCCCGTCGTACGACGCGACGATCTCGTGCTCGCTCGAGCCCGCGGGTCGCAAGCTGATGGGCTCTACCCCTCGCTCACGTATCGACACCAGCTCCACCCGTCTTCCCGACACCGCCTCCACCCACGTTCGCTTTACGGGAAGACCGTTGCCCTCCTCCGGAACGTAATCGGCAATCTCGATACGCACCGAGCCGTCCGGCTCCGGGTAGGCGAGGAACCCCTCCGTGATGAGCTCGAGTACGACCTGATGACGATCGCGGCTCACCACGCGGAGACGGTTCGCCTCGGGCGCACCGTACCGGATGACGGCCGTAGCCGGGTCATCGACGCGCGGCGCAGCTTCGCCGATAGCGCTCGACGTCGGTGTCGCAGAGACCGGGCCGTGGCGCTCGCTCCGTCCCGTCGTCTCGACGTCCTCCAGCTGGTAGAAGTACGAGATGCCGGTCGTCAGGCCTCTATCGCGATAGCGGTAGCGCGCTCCCTCGGGCGACGATCCCAGACCCGGGATCAGAGACGCCGTGATCCGCTCGTAGGGACCCGACGCCGAAAGCGAGCGGTAGAGCTGGAAGCCCATATTGTCCACCTCCGAGCCCGTCTCCCACTCGAGCTCGACCGCCCCGTCCAGCCCGCGCGCGGTGAAAGAGAGAAGCTCCACCGCGGTGACTCCCGCCAACACTTGGACCTGGTGTCCGGGGATGAAGTCGAAGTACGCGGCTGTGTTCAATCCCCCGAAGCCCGCACTCACGTACACGTCGATGAACGCGCCCGTCGTGCCGTTGAAGCGCAACACGTTGTTGTCCTTCCAGCTCGACACGTAGAAGTGGCCGTCGGGGCCGAACCCCACTCCCTGCGCATTCTCCAGCCCACCGCTGCCGGCCGCGACGAACACGTCGATGAAGGCCCCGGTGGTTCCGTTGAAGCGCAGGACGTTGTGGTTCGCGTCGGAGGCGACGTAGAGGTTGCCGTCCGGTCCGAAGACCAGGTCCTCCGGGTTCCTGAGGCCGCCGCTGGCGGAGGCGACGAACTTGTCGATGAACGCGCCGGTGCTCCCGTTGTACCGGTAGACCGCGTTGCCGGTGCCGCTGTTGGCGTAGTCGGAGACGTAGAGATTGCCGTCCGGCCCGAACTTCAGGCCTTCCGGTTGGGTGATGCCACCCAGGCCGGCCGTGACGAAGTTGTCGATGAAGGCGCCCGTCGTTCCGTCGTAGCGCCGTACCGTCTTCAGCGTGGTATCCGCGACGTAGAGGTGGCCCTCGGGGCCGAAGGCCATGCCGATGGCCTTGGTGCCGCCGGTGGCGAATGAGGCGGCCCCGATGACGGCCCCCGTCGCCGCGTCGTAGCGGACCACGTTTCCCGAGCTCCATCCGGCGGCGTAAAGGACTCCGCCTGGCCCGACGATCACCTCGACCGGCTGGTTCAGCCCGAAGTTCGGCCCGCTCTGCGCCGGCACCCGGGCCACGGCTTTGTTCGTGGCCGCGTCGTGCCGGTACCAGTTCACCCTGTCGTTGCCGGCGCTTGCCACCGCCAGGTCGTTCCGGAAGTAGGTCTTCCCGTTGCAGACGGCGGAGGCCAGGATGTTGTAGGTGAAGATCGAGGGTGTGGCCCACGCGGTGTAGGTGTGGGTGACCGAGGCGGGATTGCCGGCATACGTCTGGATGGCGCCGTCGCCCCAGTTGATGGTCCAGGAGGTGGGGAGGCCGTCACCGGTGTTCACGGCACCCAGGGTCAGCGTGAAGAGGGCCCCGTCGTCGACGGTGGCTGCGCCGGTGGTCGTCAAAGTGCATGGCGCCGCGCGCTCGGTCA
>DAISKN010000351.1:0-7279 GCA_036820975.1 Acidobacteriota bacterium
GAGCATCAGGTTGTTCTGCTCGTAGAATCTTTCGAGCACCCGGCTCTTCTCCTCCAGTCCGGCGAGCTCTCCCCTCATCCGGTCGAGCTCCCCCTTGACCTCGGCGAAGGCTCCGGAAGTCGTCGTGTAATCCAGATCGTGCGGGCCGCCCACCCCCCCGTCGACTTCCCCTTCGACCGTGGTATCGAGACCGGCCATCACCGACAGCTTGCGCACGAAATCCTGGAGGGACGAAACCCGCTCGTTCAGATGCTCGACCGACAGCTCGTAGTCCAGGTTCTGCCGCTTCAGCTCCGAGTTGCTGACGCGAAGCTCGCGAAGCTCCGCAAGGTCCCGATAAAAAGCGAGATAGTGTGCCGCCAGAAACAACGCGGCTACCAGTACCAGGGCAAAAGAAATCGTCAGTGCCCTCAACCCCCCCGACGTGAGACGCAACTTGCGAAACTGCTCCCCGGTGTGTGGAACGACCAGAATCGTAAACGAACGTTTCATCATTCCGGGCCCGTCTGGAAGAAATTCGCGTAAGTGACTGTGATTAGAGGCTATTTTTGAATTGAACGAGAAGATGACATCCGGCTGTGAACAAAGCCCGGTATCTCTACTACAGCCGAAGGGGATATGTCAACGATAGGATAACACACCGTTCACCGAAGGCAACCCATTGTCCGGCCGGATTTTGGGCAGCTTCAGGGGACGTAGCCCAGCGCGCGGAGCTCCCTCAAAACTTCTTCGTCCACGGGACTTACGCGGTCCGATCCGGCCCGAGCGCCCTGATCGTGGCTCGGAATCCAGGCAACGGACCGGCTCGAGAGTAGATCGGCCGAGAACGCCTCGGTGAGAACCCGGCCGTCCATGTCCCGGCCCACCGGCAGACCCAGAAGGTAGAGCGCCGTCGGGCCGACGTCGAAGAGAGTGGGGAGTTGGAGCCTGCCACCGGGACGTACGGGGGGACCCCAGAGGAACAGAATCCCGGGAGGCGCTTTCACACCCCCGCGGCCGTCGTCGTAGTGGTTGAACCCGTAGCTGCGAAACTGGAACCCGTGGTCCGAGACCACCAGGAGCACGGTGTCGGGGGCGAGTCTTTCCATCAACCGTCCGAGCCTCCGGTCCTCGTGCACGTAAACCGGCTCGAGGACTCGAGCGTAGGCCTCGTCCATGGTCCGGACGATTTCCTCGGTCAACGGCTGTCCCTCCTCCCGAAGGGCCCGATACACCGGCTCGGCCACGCGCCGGTCGATGAAGCGCCAGAGGAAGTGGGTGTAGACGTCGGTCGTGCGGAAGAGAACGGCGGAGAGAGCGGCCTGCCCCCGGGAGGCGAAGAGATGAAAGAGGCTTCGCTCCGCGATCGCGTCGTCGTTGAAAACCCCGGCCGCGGTCTGGAACCGGGAGTGGAACTGGCTGTTGGGACGGAAAACGCTGTCCGCGACCTCGCGCGAGTAGACGGGAATTCCCGCGGCCGAAAGCTCGGCCTGGGCCGCGGCACGGTCCGGGAGTCCCAGCTCCTTCAGCTCCTCGGCGAGCTCGGGCGGAAAGGTCGCCTCTTCGAGAGGCTCGTGGAGCGAGCGCGGAAAATGGTTCGAGACGATCGCGCCCTGGACTGGTTCCGCCGGCCAGGTGGCCCACCAGTTCACGATGGTGGAGGACTTCCCGTTCGAAGACGCGATGTTCCAGAGCGCCTCCGTGCGCCGCGAGTGGCCGGAGGCGAGGATCTTCCGGCCGTCCTTCGAAAGCAGCTGCCAATCGACGATGCCGTGCTTCTCCATTCGCTTTCCGGTGGCGACGGACGTCCAGAGCACGACCGATTTCGTCGGCTTGAACGTCTGGCAGGGAGCATAGGCTCCTTCGCGCATGAGCTTCTGGAAGTGCGGGAGCTTCCCCTGCGAGAGGAAGTAGTCCAGAAACTCGGGGTCCATCCCGTCGAAACCGGCGATCACGACGCGATAGGACTTTCCCGGCTCCTTTCCCTGCCCCCGGCCCGACCCGAAGTAAACGGCGAGACCGACGAAGGCGGCGACGATGGCAACGAGCTTCTTCGAGTGCTGCACGTTCTACTCGGGGTCTACTTTACCCCGGCGACCCCGTCCGGGCTCAGTCCTCCGGAGGCGCCCCTCCAGAGCGTCGATAGCGGAGGAGCCTTTCGTAACGCTTCGTTGCGTTCGCGGCCAACGGTTCGCTCTGCACGGAGAAGTTGTAGTTCTTGGTGCCGCGCAGCCCGAGCAGGTCGTCCTCGTACGTCGAAAGCGCGAGGCCCCATGAGCCCCGGCCGTCGAGGGAACGAATCTGCGCGAAAGGCCACTGCCAGGAGCCGTGGGACTTCGAGCGGTACTCGACGAAGCCATCCCCTAGCGTCAACTGTCCGGTGCAGGAGCCGAGACGGTGGTCGTGCTTCACCGCGAGCTCGATGGGAAGCTCCGGCAGAATCAGGCCGGAGCTCACCTCCAGCAGGAAATCCGAAGCACTCTCGAAATCGGGGTCCCGATCGAGAATCTCCTCCAGGGTCTTTTCGCTGCCCTCGAGCTCTCCGGCGTCGGCGGCTTTTCTGGCGTCCAGGTAGAGCTTCCATTGCCCGAGGTCCTCCCGGAAAACGATGGCCGAGAGCAGGAGGACGAGCGCAACGCCGCCCGCGAGCGCGCCGAGGCGCCGCCTCGACGAGCGTGACAGCCAGTACCGGATACGATGGAAGAGACCGGGCATGGCGCCGGATCGGAGCGTCCCGCCGGTTTCGAGTCCCGAGGCCGCCGGGTCCTCCGCCCGCGTCGATTCGCGCGATTCGGCGGGCCGCGAGGGCGAGACGATCACCGCTCCGGCGCGCGTCTTCTCCGCAGGCGATACCGCGCCCGCGGGTGCAGCTCCTCTCCCGACGGCGAGCAAGTCCTCTGCCAGCTCTTCGCCGGTCGCGTAACGCTCGTCGGCGGATTTCATGAGCGCCCGCGCGATCACGCCGTCGAGCGATGGGGGGAGGCCGGACACCACTTCGGAGGGAGGCGCCGGGTCCTTGTAGAGGACTTGACTGGCGATGGCGGCGAGCTCGACGCCCTCGAACGGCCGTCGGCCGACCACCAGAGTGTAGAAGAGCGCGCCCAGGGAAAAAAGGTCGCTCCGCCCGTCCAGAGCCCCGCCGCGAAGCTGCTCCGGCGACATGAAGTACGGCGTTCCCAGGATGACGCCGCTCTGGGTCAGGTTCGCGTTCGCGAGCTTCGCGATCCCGAAATCGGCGAGCTTGGGAACATCCCTCCGGGAGAAGATCACGTTCGCCGGCTTGACGTCCCGGTGGACGATCCCTTCCTGGTGGGCGTAGTCGAGCGCGCGCGCCAGGGACACGACCCATTCCAGGGCGAGCTCCCAGCCGATTCGTCCCTCGCGGCGCAGCCGTTCGCCGAGGGAGCCTCCGTCGATGAACTCCATGGCGATGAACGGCGTTCCCGTGGCTTCGTCGACCGACGCATCGTAGGTGACCACGATGTTGGAATGGATCAGCCTGCCAGCCGTCCGGGCTTCGTGGAAGAAACGATTCAGGAAGGTCTCCCGCTCGGCGTCCGAGAGCGATTCCGGCAGGATCACCGTCTTGAGCGCGACGGGTCGATCGATCACCGGATCGTGCGCGCGATACACGACCCCCATGCTTCCGCGGCCTATCTCTGCCAGGATCTGGTACCGTCCGAGCGCGGTAACGTTCACCGTATTCAACAGCAGTCCCCTCGCAGCCCCCGAGGGGCCGTCGGTCGGTCGAGACGAAGTTGGGCTTTATCGAGATCTTACGCTGGTTCCGCGGAAAGATCGACCCGTGATCACTCCATCGGCTCGAATCTCATCTCCGGGACGTCTTCGACCGCCCACTCGACCTTCTCTCCCGCGAGCAGCCGCTCGGTCTTCTCGAGGCAGCCGCGAGCCTTCCTCGAGAGATCCAGGAGATCGAGACCGTCCCTCCGCGGGAGAAATCTCTCGAGCCCCGGAATTCCCCGTTCGAGAAGGCTCTTCGCTCCTTTGTGGTTTCCCGCGGCGACGTGGTAGAGCCCGACGGAGACGTGGATGAGAGACTGCAGAAAGTCGCGGTCCTCCCCGCTCGCCTCCGACCATGCTTCCTCGAGGAGGTCGTGGCACTCGAAGTAGAGCTTTCGGTTGAACAGATCGGAAGCCCGCCGCAGGAGCTCGCGGTCGATCACCCGGGGATGGTCTCACAGCGAACCTCGCTCCGGAAATGAATCGCCTCCTGAATGTGGACGGGCTCGATGGATTCCGCCCCCGCGAGGTCGGCGATGGTCCGAGCCACTTTCAGCACACGGTGGAAGCCTCTCGCCGAGAGCCCCAGACGACCGATGGCGGACTCGAGGAGCGCTCTTCCCGGGGCGTCGAGCTGGCAGTGTCGTCCCACCGACGCCGGAGTCATCGCCGAATTGAGCCTGGCTTTTCCCCGCCGGAAACGGACGGACTGGACCTTCCTCGCCCGGGCGACCTTTCGCCGAATCTCGTCCGATGCCTCATCGGCCGACTCCGCCTTCGGAGCGAGCATCTCGTCGGGCCTGAGGGCCCGCACCGCGACCTGGAGGTCGATTCGATCCAGAAGCGGTCCCGAGAGCCTTGCCTGGTAGCGCTGAATCGTGCCCGGGGTGCAGGTACAGGGACGAGCCGTGGCCCCTCGATACCCGCAGGGACAGGGGTTCATCGCCGCGACCAGCGTGAAGCGCGCGGGGAGAGACGTGATGCTGCCGACTCTCCGGATCCGAACCCTGCCGTCCTCCATCGGCTGCCGCAGCGCTTCGAGGGCGGGCCGGGGGAACTCCGGAAGCTCGTCGAGGAAGAGGACGCCGTTGTGCGCGAGGCTCACTTCTCCCGGCAGGTTCCGGGAGCCGCCTCCCACCATGGCGGCGGCCGAGATCGTATGGTGGGGTGCGCGAAACGGAGGCCGCGACCGAAGGCCTCCCTCGTCGAGAATACCGGCGACGGAATAGATCTTCGTGACCTCGAGCGCCTCCTCGAAGTCGAGCATCGGAAAGAGCGACGGAAGCCTCATCGCGAGGAGGCTCTTCCCCGCTCCCGGCGGGCCCACCATGAGGAGGTTGTGCCCCCCCGCCGCCGCGATCTCGAGAGCCCGTTTCGCCTGCCGCTGCCCTTTGACGTCCGAGAGATCGAGTAGAGGTTCCTCGTTCTGCCCTCGCCAGCCCTCCGGCCCGCCGGGGTGTCCGACGGGGAGAGGCGCCTTCCATTCCTGGTCGAGGAGATCCACGGCCTCGCGGAGGGAACGAACGGAGTACGCGGAGATCTCCTTGACCAGGGACGCCTCGGCTCCGTTTTCCTCCGGGACCACTACGCGCGCGAGCCCCCGCCGGGAAGCCTCGGCGACGATCGGAAGGACTCCTCGAACCGGTCGCAGAGACCCGTCGAGCGCGAGCTCGCCGAGAAAGAGGGTCTTCAGAAGCCTTTCCGCCGGTCCCTGTCGCATGGCGGCGACCACACCGAGAGCAACCGCGAGGTCGTAAGCCGTTCCCTGCTTCCGCACGTCCGCGGGAGCGAGGTTCACCGTGACCCGGCATTGGGGAAAGTCGAAGCCGCTGTTCGTCAGCGCCGAGCGGACACGGACCTCGGCCTCGCGCACCGAGGTGTCCGGAAGGCCCACGGTGCGAAAAGAGGTAATCCCCTTCGTGAGATCCACCTCGACCCGGACTACGAGGCCTTCCACCCCCTGGATCGAGCCGGTGTACGTTTTGGCCAGCACGGGAATGTAGGACGAAATTTCCCGCCCCCGCGCTCCCCGTATTAAGATGTCGTCGACGCGAATGCACGACGGGGGGCCGGATGCGCGTTCGTCCAGTGCCCGGCTGGAGCACCGTCTCGAAGCGGAACGTTCCCGCATCCTCACCACCATCCTCTCCGCAGGAGCCATCGTTTCCGGCGCGATGTTCCTTCTCGTGCCCCTGTGGCGGGACGAAGCCACCGCCAGCATGGTGGGCTACGGAGCGACCTGCGCCCTCCACCTCGCGCACCTCCAGGTCGTGCGCACCGGACGGCCGCTCCTCGCGGCGCGAAGCTTCTCCCTTCTGTTCTTCGTTCTGGTCACCGTGATGGTCCACGCCTACGGCGGCGTTCGCGGCCTGGGGAGTTTCATCTATCCCCTGGTCGTGCTCTTCGCGGGCCTCACCTGGAGCGCCACCGCGGCGCTCGGCGTCGCCGTCGCCTCCGCGCTTACGTCGGTCGGTATGGCGCTCATGGAGTCGCGCGGCCTGCTCACGCCCGTCGAGCCCGAGATCACGGCGGGAGGGGCCGCGGCGGTCGTCACCGCGTCCGTCGCCATGACCGCGGTCATGCTGGTGGTCGCCATCCGGGTGATCCGCGCCTCCTCCGAGGAGGCGCTGGCCAACGAGAGAAGGCTGCGGGAGCTCGAGAGCGATCTCGCGCGCGCGCAGCGCATGGAGTCGCTGGGAAAACTCGCCGGCGGGCTTGCCCATGACTTCAACAACATGTTGACCGGGATCATCGGCCACGCGGAGCTGGTCACCCTCAAGGCCGAGAGCGACCCCGCGCTCCAGCGACACGCGCAGCTCATTCTCGGAGCCAGCGAGCGCGCCGCCCGGCTCACGCAGCAGCTACTGGCGTTCAGCCGTAAACGAGAGCGCCTCGTGGAAACGGTGGGGATGAACCAGCTGGTGAAGAACGTGCTCGCCATCCTGGAGCGGAGCCTCGACCCGCGCATCCGGATCGTCACCGAGCTCGACGCCACGCCGGACTGGGTGGAGGGCGACGCCGCCTCTCTCGAGAGCGCCTTGCTGAACCTCGCGGTCAACGGGCGCGACGCCATGCCGGATGGAGGCACTCTGGCCATCCGCACCCGTGGAGAGAACGGCGATCTGCGGCTCGAGGTCGAAGATACCGGAACCGGAATCCCCCGCGAGATCCTCGACAAGATTTTCGAGCCGTACTTCACGACGAAAGAGATCGGGAAGGGAACCGGACTCGGTCTCGCCGCGGTCTACGGCACGG
Source organism: Acidobacteriota bacterium (assembly GCA_036820975.1). Taxonomy (GTDB): domain Bacteria; phylum Acidobacteriota; class Vicinamibacteria; order Marinacidobacterales; family SMYC01; genus DAISKN01. The sequence continues at coordinate 6,976 of DAISKN010000351.1, forward strand.
CTCACGAGCACGGAGGGACGATCGAGGTCTCGAGCGGCGAAGGCGGGGGCACGAAATTCACCCTCCGGCTTCCCCGGGCGCCGGGGGCGCCGTCCCCGATAGTCGACGCCCCGGTGCTGTCGACGGGTCCGCCGCTGCGGGTCCTCGCCGTCGACGACGAGCCGGCGGTGCTCGAGTCCGTCACCGGCATGCTGGCTCAGCTCGGGCACGTCGCCCTCCCCGCGGCCAGCGCTTCGGAAGCGTTTCAAGTCCTCGGCGCGGAGGGGCCGATGCGCCTCGGGGACCTGGGCCGCAGCCTCGGCAT
>DAISKN010000352.1:0-7278 GCA_036820975.1 Acidobacteriota bacterium
TGGAGCGAACCGCGGGAAGAGCCCCGTCGAGGTTTCCCGTCGCGATCTCCCCCGCGCTCGCCGAGAGCTCGCCGAGCGGCCGGGTGAGTCGGGAGGCGAGAGCCGCGACCAGCGCCACCAGGCAGGCGAGCCCGACTCCGAGAATCAGAAGCTCGGTGCGCGCGAGCCGATGGACCTCGGCGAGAAGCTCGTCCTCGGGGTAGATCGCGGCGAACGACCAGCCGGCGCCGCCCACGGGGCGGATCGCCGCCCGGGCCTCTTTCCCCAGGTAGAGGTCGCGATAGGAAACGAAGCCTTCCTCTCTACGGACCATCATCTCGAGGATTCCCTTCGTCCTGGGATCGGCATCCGGCCGCACCTGCTCGAGGGCGGTCTTGTCGGAGACGACGGCGCGGGGGTCGGGATGGGCGAGAATATGGCCTTTTCGAGAGAGGACGACGGCGTAGGCCGACCCGTCCAGCTGCTCGGACTCGATGACCTCTCGAAGCCATTCGGTCGCGAGGTCCGCGGTCACGACGCCGAGGAGCTTCCGCTCTCCGCCTTCGTCGCGAAAGACCGGCACGGTATAAGTGACCATCAGGACGTCGCCTCCGCCCTCGTCGAAGTAGGGCTCCGACCAGTGCGGCCGCCCGGAAGACGCCGCGGCGATGTACCAGTCCTTCTCCCAGTACCGGTAGGAGTCCGCCGCCAGATCGACTCGCCTCGTCTCCTTCCCCTGCCGGTGGAAGTACGGGGCGTAGACCTGTCGTTCCGGCGCGACCGCGGCAGCCGATCCATAGAGCCTGGGATTCCCTTCCACGAAAGCCAGAATCACCGCTTCGAGCTCGTCGGGCGACACCGTCGTATGCTCGAGCATCGATGCCAGCAGTCGCGTCCCCTCTTCGACCGAGCCGAGGATTCCCTCTATCTCGCGAACGTGAGACTCGGCCATCCGGATCGCGGAGCGCGAGGCGTCCTCCAGCACGAAAGCGCGGGAGACGAAGAAGGAATAGGCCAACGCGAGCGCGAAGAGGACTCCGGTCGCTCCCGCGATCCAGAACAGGAGGCGTGAGGCGACGCTGCGGAACGCCATGCCTACTTGAGCTCCACGAGGATGGCGCGCGCCGCGCCGGAGACGAGCTTTTCGGTGTGCGACCGGTTCCCGGGGGTGAAGCTCGCTTCACCGCGGGCCACGCGGTTCACCCGGCTCTTTCCGTCCGGCGTCGTCGATTCGAGCTCGCCCCCTTCCATGACGACGACCACGACGTCCTTGTCGTGGAAATGCATGGGCGTCGGCTCGCCGGGAGTCCAGCGGTAGTCCCAGATCACGACGCGGTCGTTCTCGAGCCTCTTTTCCGCGCCCTCTCGGGGGAAGGCGGTCGGGAGGCCGGAGGTGTTCGGAATCGGAGGGGCGGCGTGGTCCTTGACGTCGATCAGGATCGCGTGCCTCGGGTTCTCATCGACCAGACCCTCCTCGATGTGGGTCACCCCCTTGGGCTGGAACAAGACGAATCCCTCCTCCACCTTCGACTCGCGGCTCGTGCCGTCGGGCATCGTCACTTTGATGGGCGAGCCGACCAGGTAGACGCCGACGAGGTCGTACTTGTGGCGGTGCATGGGGCTCGGCTTGCCTTTGATCCAGGTGACGTCCCAGATGGTCACCCGCTCGTTGTCGAAGATCTGTTTCACACCCTCGCGCGGGAACGCATGAGGCAGCTCCCCGGTCTGCAGGGACATCGTGACGAACAGGAGCGACAGAATGGCTTTCATCTTCAGAACCTCCGACCCGATCGGGCGGCGCTATTCTTCGCTCGTTCCTGCCGGCTGTCCAGCGTCCGGGGGGCTCGGGGGTCTACGAGGAAGCCGACCGGTGGAATCTGGAAGCCAACCGGGCTCCGAGCTTAGAGGCCTCTTTGAGGAGCGCCTCTCGCGTGGATTCCGACTTCGGCCTGAGGAACAGAAGCGATCGAGCTTCGTCCTGGCTCATACCCTCGAGGGGAATGACGGCGACCCCGAGCTCGCGAACGGGGCCGCCGGGCGTGCGGAGAGTCTCCTCGCAGTAGAGAATGTCGTGGCTTTGATGGACCGCGGTCATCGTCGGACAGTGGAACGCGCAGAGGTCGTTCGCCGTCGGGAAGATCTCGAAACAGCGCCGTCCGAACCAGCTCTCGGCGACGAGCTTTCTCGCCCCCTCGTTCATGTAGACGAGCTCCATCCGGTCGGAGACGACGGCGCAGGCGTCGGGGTAATCCTCGAGAAAACCCCAGCGCAGAGCGCTCTCGTCCTCGAGGATCGACCGGTCTCTGGGCGTTTCGTCCGCCATACTGAAGAGCCTCCGGCGTCGGGACGACGCTGACGTCGAGCGTCCGGGTCTAGGGCGCCAGGGGGATCTCCGCCGCCAGGTCGAACCGAAGGAGGGCGCGGATCTTGTTCTCCATCTGGATATAGCGCGCGGCCTTGATCGCGGGGATCACGCCGTTCAGCCGGTCCATGTACTTCTTCTTCAGCGCGACCTCCGCTTCCTCGATGGCGAGCGCCTCGGTCATCAATGCCCTGGCTTTGTCATCGGTCAGCGTTTTGGCGTTGTACTCCTGGGCATAACCCTGAATCATCTTTCCCAGCCGCTGATTGATCGCCTGGAGCTCCTTCTGGTACTCCTCGTACAGGGGCCAGAAAACCTTGGACTCCGCCTCGGTGAGACCCAGGTTCTCCGCGATGAGGAGCTTCTTGTCCGCCTTGATCTTGTCCCGCAGGATTTCCATATTGCTCGCGGGCTGCTCTTGAAAGGCGTAGGTGCGGCTCGCGAGAGCCGCAACGGCGAAAACGGCGCAAAAGACGACTGCGGAAGCTTTCTTCGAAACGGGTGGCATGATTCCTCCAATTGGAGCCGGGCGCGGTCGGCTGATTTCTGACCGTAGCACAGGGGGAGTATAGCCCCGTGATAGCCTCCCGCGCATGGCCCCGGTAGAAAGGCCTCTCGGCACGTTCGATCCGTATACACCTGCGGAAATGGCGGCTCGAGTCGAGGCGGGCGGTGTGGCCAAGGCGGCCCTCGATCTCCCGAGGACGCTCGCCCTCGCGGTGCTGGCGGGTGCTTTCATCGGCCTCGGGGCGATGGTCTCGACCGTCGCCGCGACCGGGAGCGCACTCGGCTACGGCCCTTCGCGGCTGCTCGCGGGGCTCGCGTTCTCCCTTGGGCTGGTGCTCGTTGTCGTAGCAGGCGCTGAGCTCTTCACGGGAAACGCTCTGATCGTGATGGCCTGGGCCGAAAACCGAGTTACCAGCGCCGCCCTCCTGCGGAACTGGGCCATCGTGTACGCCGGCAACTTCATCGGCGCCGCGGCGACCGCGGTGGGCGTCTATCTCTCGGGAATCCACGCTCTCGGAAGCGGCAAGGTCGCCGAGACCGCGCTCGCGCTCGCGAACGCCAAGGTATCGCTCAGCTTCGGGGAGGCTTTCTTTCGGGGAGTCTTCTGCAACGCCCTCGTCTGTCTCGCGGTATGGCTCGGGTTCTCGGCGCGCAGCAACACCGACAAAATCCTCGGCATCGTTTTTCCCATCACCGCGTTCGTCGCGGCGGGATTCGAGCACTCGATCGCGAACATGTACTTCGTGCCGATGGGCATGCTGCTATCGGGCGGTGCCAGCGCCGAGTTGACCTGGAGCGGATTCCTGCTCGGGAATCTCCTCCCCGTGACCCTCGGGAACGTCGTCGGCGGCTCGCTGATGGTCGGGCTTGCTTACTGGTTCATCTACCTGCGGGAGCGGTAGCCGTGCTCGGGGCTTCGACCGGGATCTCCTGCTCACGTCCGTGAGCGAGCCGGTGCGCGAGAGGCCGCAGCCAGAAGAACGCGAGCCCGGCGGCGATGAGATCGCAGAACACGGCGACCCAGAAGACCCCTTCCCACGTTCCCCAGGTCTCGAAGAGCCAGGCCGCGCCCGGGCCCGCGAAAAACGTGGCCGTCCCCTTCGCGGTGTACTGGATGCCGTAGTTCGTCGCGGAGTACTTCGGACCGAAGATGTCGCCGATGGCGGCGGGGAAGAGCGAGTAGATCTCTCCCCAAGCGAAGAACACCAGTCCCGAGAGAATGACGAACCACAGCGGATGGCCGATGAAGTTCAAGAGCGCGAATATGCCGAGGGCCTCGAGGGCGAAGGCGATCCCCATCGTCTGGTAGCGGCCGATGCGATCGGAGATGTAGCCCCAGAACGGCCGGGTGGCGCCGTTGAGGACGCCGCTCAGAATGAGCGCGAACCCGAGGGCGGTGATCCCGAAGAACACGACGTGCTTGTCCATCCCGTAGGTCGTCGCGATGGGCTTGATCTGGGCGGTGACCATGAGGCCTCCGAAGGCCACCAGGGTCATCATCAGGTACATGAGCCAGAACGTCCCGGTGCGCACCATCTGCCGCGGGGTGTAGTTGAGGGCGTTCTGGACGACCTTGGAGGACTTCGCCGCCTCGGCGGAGACTCTCAAGTCGGAAGGGGCCTTCCGCAGGAACTGCGCCGCCACCAGGACGAGCACGCCTTGAATCACTCCCCAGACGATGAAAGTGCTCTGGTACCCCCTGGAGTCGATCATCCATTGGATGGGCAGGATGGTGAGCGCGGTACCGAAGCCGTAGGCGCCCGCGGTGAGTCCGGCGGCGAGGCCGCGCCGGTCGGGGAACCACTTGAGCGCGGTTCCGATAGAAGACCCGTACACGGCCCCGGCGCCGATTCCGCCGACCCCATACCAGAAGTAGAGCGAATAAAGCGAGCCCGCGTATCCCGAACCTATCCATCCCAGTCCGACGAGGATCGCTCCGAAGCTCACGACCACCCTGGTCCCCAGCCAGTCGACGAGCGCGCCGTAAAGGGGGCCGAGCCAGGTCTGGACGATGACGAAGACGAAGAACGCCACCTGCACCTCGGACAGTTTCACGCCGAGGCTCTCGGAGAGCGGGATGGTGAAGAGAGTCCAGGCGTACTGGAGGTTCGCGATGGCCATCATCGCGACGATGCACGCCACGAGCTGGAGCCAGCGATTGACGATGGGCGCCTTCGGTTCCATGCCGCAAATCATAAGGGCACGCTCCGCGCAGAGGCAACAAACGCGCGGTTGTGCTATCTTCCCGCCGCGTCCGGGAGGTTTCGGATGATGCGACCTGTTTGGTTAGCCTTCGTTTTCGCGTCCCTGGCGGGCCTCGTCCCCTCACTCGCCGCGGCCGCGGAGCCCCGCGTTCTCCTCGTCGGCGTCTGGCCCAATCGACTCCGGTTCTTCGACGAGACCACCGAGCAGCTCGTGGGCGAAATGCAACTTCGCTATGGAGCCGTCACCAACGTCTTCGGCTCCGACCGCACCCCGGATTTTCGTCGTTATTTCTTCATCACCGACCGGATGGAGGCCGTGGAGGTCGTGGACATGGCCTCGCGAACCGTCGTGGACGAGGTCAAGCTCTCGTCTCCCGAGAGGCGGGTGAGAATGTACGGCGCCGCGCCGGACGCCGCGGGGAAGGTTCTCTACATCACCGTCGAAGCCGTGGGTATGGAGGTGGACCGCTTTCTCCCCGAAAAGACCGACGTGGTGCGCTACGACCTCGAATCTCACCGGGTCCTCGACAGCTTTCCCCTCCCGGCGGAAATCGAAGCCCCGTTCCTCCCCCCTCTCCTTCGACCGGCTCCGGATGGGAAGAGGCTCTACGTACTCTCGCAGAACATCTATGTCCTGGACGTCGAGACGCACCAGGTGATCGACAAGATCGATCTCACGAAACCGACGTCTCCCGGTTACGGCGCCGGCGGCCTCGGATTCGCCCCATTCGAAGCCTCGCCGGGAGTCCTCTACGGCTTCTATCGAAATCCCGATCCCATCCTCAGAAAGACGATGTTCGGAATTACCCGCGTCGACCTGGAGCGGCGAGAGGTGGAGAGCTTCGACGTCTCCACGGACGTGAAAGTCGAGTGGTTCACGGTCTCGCCCGATGGAAAACGCGCCTACGGGGGAATGGGGGACATGGTCGTCGTGGATCTCGAGGCGAGAAAGCTCCTCGCACGAAAGGAGGGCGTCGAGCAGGGCCGCCAGAACACCGCCATGGTCGTCTCGGGAGACGGGACCAAGCTTTTCGTGGGGGGGGTGGGGCCCTTGATCCACGTCTATGACGCCAGAACCCTCGAGCCCCTCCGTCAGATTCACGCCGGGGGAGACATCATGAATCCGCCTCAGCCCGTTCCCCGGAGCGTATTCGGAAACTGATCGCCGACTGACCAGGAGCTTCGGACCATGATCCCGTTCGTCCTCGCTCTACTCCTACAATCGTCCCCTACCTCGTGGCTGAGCGAGGTGAGCCCGGACGAGCTCGAGCGGCACTCGCGCGAGATCGTCCGGCACGTGCGGCCCTCGGGGAGCCCGGGGGAATTCGCGGCCATCGACTACATCGTCGGCGAGCTCCGCGCGGGCGGAATTTCCGTCGAGGTCTACGAGCTCTCCGTCTACGTGAGCGATCCCGTGCGCGCTTCTTTCCGCGTCGAGTCGGAGGCGCCCGTCGATTTTCCCGCGCTCACCCAGGCGTTCTCGGCATCGACCCCGGCGTCGGGCATCGTCGCCGACATCGTCGATCTCGGCCCCGGCAGGGAAGCCGACTACTCCCGGGTCGAGGCGCGCGGGAAGCTGGTGCTCGTCGACGGCCTCGCGGATCCCGAGGGCGTACAGGCCGCTCAGAGCGCGGGCGCCGTCGGAGCCGTCTTCGCGGCCACGGCCGATCGGGTGAACGAGATGACCGTCGGCCCGATCTGGGGGACACCCTCTCCGGGAGACCTCCGGCTTCTTCCGCGGATCCCGAGCGTCGCCGTGAGCCGGGACGCGGGCGCCGCGATACGGAAACTCCTGCAATCGGGGCCGATTCGCGGAAAGGTCACGACGGAGGTGTCTTCCGGGTTCAAGACCCTGCGCCTTCCGGTAGCGACCGTCACTTCCCCGCGGGATCCCGAGGGATTCGTCCTTCTCGGCGGCCACATCGACGCCTGGCACCACGGCGCCAACGACGAGGGCGCGTCGAACGCGGCGATGGTCGAGATGGCGCGCATCGCCCAACGGCACCGCGACGAGCTCGCGCGCGGACTGAAGGTCGCCTGGTGGCCGGGGCACTCCAACGGTCGCTACGCGGGGTCGACCTGGTACGCGGATCGCTTCTGGATCGAGCTTCGCGACCACGCGTTCGCCTATCTGAACATCGACGGCGTCGGTCAGAAGGAGGCGAGCCGCTTCTCGGCGGTCGCCACCGCCGACTCGGCAACCGTCGCGATGACGACGATCTCCTC
>DAISKN010000353.1:0-7276 GCA_036820975.1 Acidobacteriota bacterium
GGGCAGGTTCAGGGCCAGGCGCCCGGGAAGCCGGCCGTCTCTCAGGACGAGCGCGGCCGGTATCGATCGAAAGGCGTCTATTACTGGCTTCGCGACAGCGCCTGGCACGAGAGGCGCGATGGATACGACACCATCGAGTGGGCGGCGAGTCAGCCGTGGTCGAACGGCAAGGTGGGGACGATGGGCTCGTCTTTCACCTGCGCCAATCAGCTCCTGACGGCTCCGACGAGGCCGCCCCATCTGGCGGCGATGTTCTGCGGCGAGTTCGCGTCGAACCCTTACCGCGACATCTATTACGCCGGCGGCGCCCTGCACATGATCATGCCCACCTGGCTTCTCACCCAGCGCGAGATGGTGAAGCCGCTTCCCGAGAACGTGCCCGGGCAAGGTGGGTACCTCGGAAGCGGTGAAGCCTGGCTGGACTGGTACGAGAGGCGCCAGGAGTCCGGAGGGAGCTTCGACGAGAACCTGTTCTCGCGGATGTACCAGGATCTGATCGGAAGCCCGTACTACAACGATTACTGGCGGGAGTTCGCCATCGATGAGCACTACGCTGAGATGGACGTGCCCATCTTCCACCTCGGCGGGTGGTACGACCGGCACGTCCACGGCACGGTGAAGCATTTCAACGAGATTGGGAGAATCGGCGGGACCCGCGCGCGCGGAGCGCAGAAGCTCTACATCGGGCCCTGGACGCACGGCGCCGCGGCGCGCGGGGCCTCGCTCATCGGCGATATCGATTTCGGTCCGGCGGCGGCGATCGACTACGACGCGCTGCGGAAGCGCTGGTTCGACTACCACCTCAAGGGAATCGACAACGGGATCATGGCCGAGCCGCCGGTCCAGATTTTCGTGATGGGCGAGAACCGATGGCGGTCCGAGGGCGAGTTTCCGCTGAAGCGGGCGCAATCGAGGGATCTGTTCCTTCGCTCCGGAGGTCTCCTCACGGACGACGGTCCCGGCGAGGAGGCTCCGGATCGCTACGACTACGACCCGCGGAAGCCGGTCCCCACCATCGGAGGCGACCTGTTCGTCGAGCCGAACGGGGCTCGCGACCATCGGCCCGCCGAGGAGCAGAGCCTGACGTACACGACCGCCCCTCTCGAACGGGACACGGAAGTCACCGGAATACCGAGAGTCGAGCTGTTCGCTTCCTCGAGCGCCCTCGACACCGACTGGGTGGTGACGCTTTCCGACGTCCACCCCGACGGCTACTCCCAGTTCCTCCGCCAGAACATCCTGCGGGCGCGCTATCGCGAGGGAGACGAGAAGCCCGTTCTCATGGAGCCGGGGAAGACCTACCGGTTCGCGATCGACGTCTATCCCATCTCGAACGTCTTCAAGGCGGGCCACCGCATACGGCTCACCGTCGCCAGCAGCAGCTTTCCCAAGTGGTACCCGAACGGCAACACCGGCCGCGAGATCAACGAGGATTTTCCGCCGGTGGTGGCGACGAACCAGATCTACCACGATAGGGAGCGCCCCTCGCGGGTCACGCTGCCCATCGTCCCCCGCGCCGAAAACACTCGGTAAGCCCCCGGATCGGGACCGGCAGTTGCCGCTTGCTCCCGGCCCGATTTCGTGATTGACTCTCGCTCCCCAGCCACTCGCGGTTCGGAAGGACCGCCCTCCGAATGATCGATTCGACCCGGCATAGCTCCCGGCTACGGTTCTCGGAGTCGGCAAACCATCGAGGAACGGCCCCGTATTCCCTCGAGAGCGTAATCGGCTCCGGCTCCATGGGGGTCGTCTACAAGGGCCACGATCGCGTTCTCGGCCGCGCCGTCGCCATCAAGACCACCCGGGGGGAAATCCTCGCGGGCCAGCGCTCGCGCGACGCCTACCGGGCTCGTTTTCACCGGGAGGCCCGCATCTTCGGGTCCCTTTCGCACCCGAACATCGCGACTTTGTTCGACGTCGGGGAGACGGACGATGGCCTGCCGTTCCTGGTGAAGGATCCGGAGGACCGCTATCCCAGCGCCGGGGCGCTGGTATCGAACCTCGTCGATCTGTTCCCCGGTTCGTGGCTCGGCAACCTGATCGCGGACGCCGTCCCCGAGCCGCGGCCGACGAACGGAAACCGCGGGCTCGGGGAAACCCTCACGCTCCTGCCTCCGGCAGGGAAGGCGCAGTCCCGCGAGGAGTAACGGCTCCGTGAGCCGACCGCGGATGAGGAACGAAAGTCTCAGCGGGGCTCGAACAGGGCCTTCCGAGGGTCGGTCCAACCCTTCTTGGACTCGGCGACCATCTTCACGACTTCGGCGACGAGCGCGTGGTTGTCGAAGACTACGCCGTCCTTGATCGTGAAGCGCACGCCGCCGCGCCGGACCATCTCGTGGCCTTCCATGGTGAGAGCGCCGAAGGAGTAGAGATACCGAAAGCTCTTGAGCGGATTCCCCTCGACGAGGATCAGGTCCGCCTTGAATCCCGTCTGCACCAACCCCAGGTCCGGCCGCTTGAGCGTAAGCGCGGCGCTGCGGGTTGCCGCACGGAGGACCTCGAGCGGATGGAGTCCCGCCTCCTCCATGAGCTGGAGCTCGCGCACGTTGGCGATCCCGCTGGTGTTCCAGAAATAAGGATCGTCGGCGCCGTACGCGACGAGACCGCCTCGATCGCCGAAGGTCTTGATGAGCTTCCCCCATAGACGGTAGGTATCGGACCACGCCGCTTCGTCCGCCGACGTCCAGTCCCAGTGCTGGGCCGCGTGGGAGGCGGGGTTCGGCCAGAACCAGTCGATCAAAAGACGATGCGTGTAGCGCTCGTGCCACGGGAGACCCACGGCGCGGTTGATGTCGCGGTTGGCCTCGTAGGCGCTCAGCGTGGGAACCATGGAGACCCCCGAGGCCACGAGCCGGTCGACCACCTCGCCGAGGAGCTTCTCAGCCGAGGCCTGCCGCCAGACGAGGGCCGCGTGGCGAAAGCGATCCGCCTCGTCGGCGTAGTTGTAGTCGTGAGGAAACGGCTGGAGCGTTCCTTCGAGAGCGGCCTCGGCGTAGCCGTAGTGGTGCTCGATCATCGTCACTCCGAGCTCCGCGGCGTCCACGGCGTCGACCACGGCGATGTCGGACGGCGGCAGGTGCACGGTGGTGATCCCGCCCGCGGCATCCACCGCTTTCGCGACGGCCCCGAAGAGCTCGCGGTTCCAGGCGAGGCTGCCGATGCGAAACACGTGGGCGCCCTCCGCGACGAGCTTGGGCGCGAGCTCCGTCGTCTTCGAGGGATCGTGCCAGGGAGCGATCACGTCGAGAGGCGGGGCGTGGCCCGGATCGCGCGAGCGCGCCGGACCCCAATCCCGGATGGGGTAGAGCCGCGGCGCGGAGATGGCGTTCGCGTTCGAGAGCTTCGCCTGCTCGAGCGCTTTTTCGAAACCGCGCTCCGAGCCGTGGACCATGGTGGTGACCCCGTGGGCGAGCTTCATCGAGTACACGTACTCGAGCGGGAGCGGATCCTCGCGGATGTGCGTGTGGAGATCGATGAGACCCGGCATCAGCCACAGCCCCTCGGCGTCGAGGACGCGATCGCCCGTCGGCCGCGACGCCGGCGTCGCCCCGTGGGGGACGGCGACGATATGGGTGATGGTGTCTTTCTCGACGACCACGTCCGCGGGACCGTAGGCGGGTCCGCCGTGTCCCGGGATGACCATCGCTCCTCGGATCACGAGGCGTTCGTACGGTCCCTGCCGCGACTCCTGCGCCGGCAGCGTGGAGGCGAAAAGGATCGTTGTTACGAGAGCGGGGAGTATCCGGTTCATGTTCTTCCTCGGGCGGCGATGCTATGCTCGCCCGCCATGAGAACTCAAGTCGTCCTCCCGTTCCTCGTCGGGCTCTCGATCTCGGTGGCCACCGGCTCCGCCCAGCAGCGGCCGGAAGACCGAAGACGGTTCATGGAACCGGGCACTCATACCTCCGACGATCCGCGCCACGTCCCGATGCCACCGGGAGCAGGTGGCCCGGATGGGATCACGGTTCTTCGCGGCGGCCGGATCTTCGACGGCACCGGCGCTCCGGCCCGCGCCGCGACACTGGTGCTGGAAGGAAACGAAATACGGAGCGTCCTCGCACCCTCGGACGCGGGCTGGCCCGCGGAGGCCCGCGTCCTCGACGTCTCGGGAATGACCGTGCTTCCCGGTCTCATCGACATGCACACCCACCTCGACTACACCGAGCCCGACGTGCCGGTGGAGCACGCCGTCAACCCGGCGCACGCGACGCTTCGGGCGGTCGAGAGGCTCCGCTATTTCATCGAGAGCGGCATCACCAGCGTCCGCGACACCGGCTCGAAGTACGACGTCCCCTTCCGCCTGAAGGAGTTCGTGGCGGACAACCGCATTCCCGGCCCGCGCATCTTCGCCGCTGGGCAGCTCATCACCGCGACCGGGGGCCACGGCGCGGAAGGCCTCACCCCGAGGACCCAGCTCTATGGCGCGGTTCGGGAGGCGAGCGGTCCCGACGACTGGCGCGAAGCCGTGCGCGAGAACTTCAAGAACGGCGCCGACTTCATCAAGATCGCGAGCCATTTCTCGGAGGCGGAGATCCGCGCCGCCGTCGAGGAAGCCCACGCGCTCGGGCTCCGGGTGACGGTCGATGCCGAGACTTTCTATATCGGCTGGGCGGTCGAGGCGGGAGTGGACTCGGTCGAGCATCCGCTTCCCCGGACCGACGAGGTGATCCGGATGATGGCGGACAAGAGGGTCGATTCGGTCCCGACGCTCATTCCCTACTCCTATATCTTCGATCTCTCCGGTGGCTACTTCGGCTCCACCTCCCGGCGTTTCTCCTTCTCGCACGAAGCGAACCTCGACGTCCTCCGCCGCATGAAGACGGCCGGGGTCAGGATGGGGGTGGGAACCGACCTGGTGATGAACTGGTTCCGATACCTTCCCACCGCGTACATCCGGGAGCTCGAGTTCTTCGTCGAGGGAGGCTACTCGAAGCCGGAAGCGCTGGTCGCCGCGACTCGCGACGGGGCGGAGATCCTCGGGATGGACGACAAGCTCGGAACTCTCGAGCCGGGAAAGCTCGCCGACGTGCTGGTGGTGAAGGGCAACCCCGACGAGGACCTGCGCGCTCTCGCGAACGTGGAGCTCGTCTTCCGCGACGGATACGTCATCGTCGAAGGCGGCCGCGTCTTCGTCCCGCGACATGTGCCCGTGGCCGAGCCCACACCCGGCGGCAACAGCGAATGGCGCTGATAGCGGCATTCCCCGTCCGGCGTTGCGTTTTCCCCGTTTCTCCGGGGGGAATAGCCCTCGCGGGAAATGGCCCGGAGCGAACTTTTTAAACGTCGCCGAGAATCCGTCCCGAGCGAGCGGCGCTAACGTCATCGCCTCACGGCACTAAACCTCCCCCCTCCGCGTTCCCGGTTGGGCACGGTCCTTGCTTCGCAGTCCTCCGGGTTGAAGTGCCTGGATGAAGACCGTCCCTTCGAAATCGATACGGCCATTTCATCCGAACCTTTCTGATTCGAGCGTTCTCGTAATCGAATCCAGGAACCTGGGCTTTGACGGGTGCTTCGGGCCGAAAGCCCGTGGCGACCGTGGTTGAAGGAGTGTCCATGACCGGGTTTTTCAAGAACCTCTCCATTCGATCTCGATTCGTCCTCCCCATCGCGGGGATGGTGATCGCCTTCGCCGCGTTCATCATGATCTTCTTCCCCTCTCGCCAGCGCGCCGTGGATCAGAAGGGTCTCGAGAACAAGGCGACGAGCATCACCCGAATGCTCGCCTACAGCGTCGCTGCCGGGCTGGAGTTCGAGGATCGAGAGTCGGTCCTCCAGGTGCTCAACTGGGCGAAGAACGACCCCGACATTCTCTACGTCGTCGTCCGCAACGCCGCGGGTGACGAGTTCGCCGCCTACGGCGTCGAGGGCCAGCACCCCGGCGCCATCGTGAGCACCCCCACGGATTTCCGCGCGTCTTCGAGCGGCGAGGTGCTGGAGATCGTCGGACCCGTGCGCCGGGGCGAGGCGACCAGCGGCTCGATCCAGGTGGGCGTCTCCACCAGGACCATCGCCGAGAACTACCGCCTGGGCCTCTGGACCGCCCTCCTCTTCAACCTCACGGTCGCGGCCCTCGCGTTCGGCACGGTGCTGTTCGTGGGCAAACAGATCACCGCGCCCATCCTCTCGTTGACCCAGGTCGCCGAGCAGATCGCGACCGACGACATGAAGCGCCTCGCGGACGAGACCCGGATCATGGCGAGCGGCGATCTCACGCGCGAGATCAAGGTCGAGCCCCGGCGCATCGCCGTCGAGACCGGAGGCGAGATCGGCCGAATGGCCTCGTCCTTCAATCTCATGCTCGACAAGCTCGGCGAGATCTCGAAGGCCTTCAACCTGGTTTCCGCCGGGCTCAGGGATATCGTTCTGCACGTGCAGGCGGCGGCGGACGAGGTCGCGACCGGAAGCGATTCCGTCGCGCGCGCCACCGGACGAGCGGCGCGAGGCAACGAAGCAACGGTCGCGGCGGTCGAGGGCATCACCTCGACGCTCCACGAGATGAACGCCAACATCCAGAACGTGGCGCGAAACGCCCAGTCGCAGTCCGCATCCACGACGCAGACCCTCGCCTCGATCGAGAACATGCTGCGATCAGTATCGACGGTCGCCGGAGCCGCGGAAAAGCTCGTATCGATCGCGACCCGCGCGAACGGGGCGGTCGGCGAGGGCGGCTCCGCCATGGAAGCCGCGAGTCAGGGCATGGGGGAGATCCGCGAGGTCATCCGTTCCTCCGCCCACTTCGTGCAGGACCTGGGGGGGATGGCGGAAGACATCGGCAAGATCGTCGGGGTCATCGACGAGATCGCGGAGCAGTCGAACCTGCTGGCCCTGAACGCCGCCATCGAGGCGGCGCGCGCGGGCGAGCACGGCCTCGGCTTCGCCGTCGTCGCCGAGGAAGTGCGAAAGCTGGCCGAGCGCAGCGCCCGATCGACCGGCGAGATCGCGGACCTCGTCGCGCGCATCCAGTCGCAGGTCTCGAAGGCGGTCTCCAACATGGAGAAGTCCACGTCGATCGTGGAGCTGGGAATGCGCCGCACCGAGGACCTCCGGTCGAACCTTCAGAACATCGGTGTGTCGGTGACCGAGGTCTCGACCTGCTCGCGCGAGATCGGCGAAGCGACGGCGGAGCAGTCCGCGGGCACCCAGCAGATTGAGCAGGCGACCTCGAGGCTGGGAGAGCTCACCCACGAGATCAGCGCCGCCACCGAGCAGCAGTCGAGCGGAACCGAGCAGGTGGTCGACTCCATCGAGCAGATTCGGGTCATGGTGCAGCAGAACG
>DAISKN010000354.1:0-7263 GCA_036820975.1 Acidobacteriota bacterium
GCCCAGAGCGGTGGGGGTGGGGCCCCACCGCATTGAGCGAAGAGCGAGGCGAGCATTTGATGATGCCAGGCAGCATGCTATAGTCGCCGACAACCTGTCAAAGACCGGTGTCGAACGGAATCCGGATCCTCCTCAGCTCGGGCGAAGCCTCTGGAGATCTCTATGCCTCCGAGCTGCTGCGGGAGCTCCGGAAGCGCGCTCCTTCGATCGAGGCGTTCGGGCTCGGCGGCGCGCGCTCGAAGGCGGAAGGCGCAGCACTCCTCGTCGACCTCGAAGAGATCTCCGTCATCGGCCTGGTGGAGGTCGTTCGCAAGATTCCCGCCCTGAAGCGCGCGATGGAGCGGCTCGAAGACGAGGCGCGAGCGCGTAGGCCCGACGCCGCAATTCTCGTCGACTTCTCCGGATTTCACCTCCGGCTCGCGAAGCGCCTCCGCGAGATGGGTGTCCCCGTCCTCTATTACGTCAGTCCGCAGGTCTGGGCCTGGCGCCGGGGCCGTATCCGGCGGATCCGCGATCTCGTGGACGAGATGCTGGTCATCCTGCCCTTCGAGGAAGCGTTCTACCGCGAGGAGGGGGTTCGCGTTCGCTACGTGGGACATCCCCTCGTGGACCTCGTCGAGTCCGCGCGGTCGCGCGAGAAGTTCTGCGCCGACCTCGGACTCGACCCGGCGCGGCCGTTCGTCCTGTTCCTTCCGGGGAGCCGGCGGCGGGAGATCGAGCTTCACGTCGGCGTGTTTCGCGAGGTGGCGCAGAAGCTGCGGCGCGACCGTCCCGAGCTTCAGATTGTCATGAGCCGTGCGCCCACGGTCCCCGCTTCCTGGATCGAAGCGGGGCTCGGCGAGACGATCTCCCAGGTCCATCTGCTCGAAGGCGGAACCTACGACGGCATGAAGCACGCGGCGGTCGCGGTGGTGGCTTCGGGTACGGCGACGGTGGAAGCGGCGCTTTCGGAAACCCCCATGGTCGTCGTCTACCGCGTCGGCCGGCTCACCTACGCCCTGGGCCGACCCTTCGTGCGCCTGCCGTTCTTCTCGATGGTGACCCTAACCGCCGGACGGAAGCTCGTCCCCGAGCTCATCCAGGGCGGTATGACCGCGGACGCGATAGGCGCCGAGATCGAATCACTCCTCGAGCCCGGGGCGGCGGAGGAGATGAGGCGCGGGCTTCGCGAGGTGAAGGCGAAGCTCGGCGGCAAGGGCGCCTCGGCGCGCGCGGCCGAAGCGGTGCTCGCGTTCCTGCAATCCAGGAAATCGGGTGCGAGCGCGCTATCATGAACGTTCGATTCACCACAGGAGGCGCATTCATGCTGCGAATTCTGGCTTTTCTCCTGCTCTTCCCCGCGGCCCAGGCGGGAGCCGCGACTGTCGTCGCCATGACGCTCGAGCAGATGAGCGAGCGGGCGGACACCATTTTTCTCGGACGCGTCGCGGGGACGCGCGCGGACTGGAACGCCGAGAGAACCCGCATCTATACCCACGTCACCTTCGAGGTCGATCGCTACCTGAAGGGGGGCGGCGGCTCGAGGGTAGAGACGGTGCGCCTCCTCGGAGGCCGAGTCGGCCCGTACCTCGCCATGGTGCCCGGCTCGCCCCGGTTCGAGACCGGCGAGGAGGTGCTCCTCTTCTGCGCCGGCGGCGGAGCCCGCATCTTAACCGTACTCGGCATGTCGCTCGGTAAGTTCACCATCACCTCCGACACGTCGGGGGAGAGGATCGTGAACCGCGACATCTCGGGCTTGATGCTCGCGAGCCACCGCACCGATGCCCGCGAGCCGGGCGATCCAGTAACCCGCTACCGGCTCTCCGAAGTGGAGTCGCGCATCCGGGAGGCCGTTCGGTGAAGTCTCGAATTCTGGCTCTGGTGACGGCGCTTTCGATCCCGGCCACGCCTTCCTTCTCCTATCAGGTCCTTCAGAACGAGACCCCCGACGGGGACCTCGTCGACCTCCGCTGGTTCAGCGCCAGCTTTCCCGTCCGCTACTACGTGAACGGGCGAGAGCCCCTCGACTTTTCCCTTCAGGATGCCGTCGACGGAATCGCGGCTTCGTTCCGGGCCTGGGAGGACATCGAGACCGCGAGCATCACCTTCCAGTACGCGGGGACGACGGACGCGGAGGCCTTCGAGTTCTTCGACGACCAGAGCACTCTCGGATTTCGCGACGACCCCGATCTCGAGGGGACGGGGATCCTCGGCGCGACGCTCCAGGTGATCAACATCTTCACCGGCGAGATCGTCGAATCCGACATCTTCTTCAGCGACTTCTTCGTGTGGTCGGTCGACCCCGGGGGACGACCGAATACGTTCGATTTCGTCTCCGTCGCCACCCACGAGATCGGGCATTTCCTCGGACTCGGGCACTCCCACGTGGGGGTGACCGAAACCGGGGGCTTCCGCCGCCGTCCGGTGGAGGGCTCGGCCATCATGTATCCGTTCTCCTTCGGACCGGGGTCCGTCATCGGGCGCACGCTCACCGCCGACGACGTGACCGGGGTGTCGATCCTCTACCCCGCGGGCTCGTTCCTGCAGAGAACCGGAAGGCTCTCGGGTCGGGTCACGAAAGGGGGAAGCGGTGTCGGCTTCGCCCACGTCGTGGGATTCAACCCCTTTACCGGGGAGACGGTCGGGGCGTTCGCGGACGAATCCGGGAACTACGAGATCCTGGGCTTGAGACCCGGTCCTTACGTGGTGCGCGTCAACCCCGTCACCGACCCGACGTCTCCGGGAGACTTCGGATTTCCCGATCCGGGAACCGATCTCGACTTCCGGGACGCGCTCTACACGGGCGGGCCCGCCGAGGTCGAGGCCTCGTCTTCGACCGGGGGCATCGACGTGGTGGTGGAGCCGTGAAGAGAGCGCTTCTGCTCCTCGCGTTCTCGGCCGTGCCCGCGGTCGGCCTGGCGCAGACAGGCGGAACGAAGAAGCTCGAGCTCTCGGGCTTCGTCGGAGGCATGTCCCTGACCCAGGAACTGGGAACCGCGTCGAACATCTACATGAGCGTGACCGGAGCGGCGGAGAGCGTCGATTTCGGAAAGCTCTACGGATTCGGCGCCAGCTGGGCCTTCACCCGGAACGTCGCAGCGGAGTTCACCTTCTCTCGTTCGACGAATCTGTACGGCCTGGACGTCGACGACGAAGCGATCGGAAACGTCGCCCTTCCCGACCAGTTCGAGGCCGAGCAGGTCTTCCTCACCGGAGGGGTCATCGTCCAGTTCCCACTGGAGGTCGGTCTGGTTCCCTATGGGAGCTTCGGCATCGGCCAGCTGAAGACGTCGCCGACGAGCGACATCGAGGGAATCGAGTCCGTCACCGGGACCGACGTCAGCTTCGGAGGCGGCGTGAAGTACTGGATTCCTTCGGTTCCGTGGCTCGGAGTCGGATTCGACCTGCGCTATCACACCGCGACGGAGGGGCTGACCTTTCCCGAAGGCGACGGCTCCACGAACGGGACGGCGTATACCGTCGTCGGAATGGTGCGGTTGTTCTAACGATGGCGCCACGGCGCGGGTCTTGATCCCGGCGCCGACAATCCGTATCGTAATCCGTCCACTTGAGCACACCGGAAGCAGTGCAGGCGGGATCCCGAGAGGGTCTCGGAGGCGAGGGTAGAGAGCGGCTCGGCGAAGCCCTTCTTCGGGACAGTCGTCTGGCGCGGGCGCTCCTGGAGGTGATTCCCGACCTGGTCTTTCGGCTCGACCGGAGGGGAACGTTTCTCGACTTCCTGCCCGCCCGCGGGCTCGCTCCCGTGGTTCCCGCCGCGGACTTCCTCGGAAGGAATCTCGGCGACATCCTGCCCTCGATCGCCGACCGGGCGCTTCCCAAAGTGGAACGCGCGCTCGACACCGGTCTCGAGCAGTCGCTGGAGTACGACCTGATCCTCGAGAACGGTCCCCGGTTCTTCGAGGCCCGCTTCGTCGCCTGCTCCGATGCCGACGTTCTGGTCATCGTCCGCGACGTGACCGATAAGCGCGAGACCGAGGAGAAGCTCCGTCAGAGCGAGGAGCGGCTTCGCTCTCTCGTCGAGATGGCCGGGGATGTCATCCTCTCGCTTTCGACCGAGGGCGAGATCCTCGAGTTCAACCAGGAGGCGGAGCGGCTTCATGGCGTCAGCCGCGCGAGCGTACTCGGCAAGAACTACTTGAACGTCTTCGTTCCCGAGGAAGAGCGCTCCTCGTTGCGCGAGAGTGCGAAGAGGGTCCTCTCGGGAATTCCCACGCGAGGCCACGTCGGCTCGGTCGTCGACGCCTCCGGCCGCCGCCGCTTCCTGTCCTGGAACGTCGATCGGATACTCGATTCCGAGGGTCGGCCGACGGGTCTGGTCGCCTGCGGCCAGGACGTGACGCAGCGGAAAGAGCTGGAAGAGAGCGTACTCAGCATCGCCAGCGGCGTCTCCGGTTCCCGGGGCCAGCAGTTCTTTCGCCATCTCGTCTCGCGTCTCGCCGCGATCCTGGAAGCGGACTTCGTCAACGTTGGCAAGCTGGAGATCGAGGACGGGAAGAAGCGAATCCGGACCATCGCCCGCATCGCCGATGGAAAGCCGGCCCGGAACGCCGCCTACGATCTCGAGGGCTCTCCCTGCGAGGACGTGGTGGGGAAGAAGACCTGCAGCTATGCCGAGGGGGCGAAGGATCTCTTTCCCAGGGATCGGGCCCTCACCGAATTGGGAATCGAAGGCTACGTGGCCGCTCCGCTGTTCAACTCGAGGGACGAGGCCATCGGGCTCATCAACGTGCTCTACCGCAGGCCGATCCCGAACCTGTCGCTGGCGGAATCGATCCTGCGCATCTTCGCCGCCCGTGCCTCGGGAGAGCTCGAGCGCAAGGTCGCGGAGGAGGAGCTCCGGGCGAGCGAGCAGCTCAACCGCCGCATCATCGAAGCCATTCCCGGCGGCGTGGTGCAGGCCGCCTCCGACGGATCGATTCTTCTCGCGAACGAACAGGCCCAGCTCTTCCTGGCCCTCACCTATGACGATGCCACGGCCGCTACTGCGAGCGCTTCCTCGATGTTCCCTTCCTGACCGAGGACGGGGCTCCGTGCCCGTTGAGCGAGGATCCTCTCTCCCAATGCCTGGCCACCGGCCTCCCGCAACCACCGCGGGTCATCGGCGTCGAGAAGCCCGACGGGCTGCGCTGGGGTATTTTCACCGCCGTTCCTCTCGACGGCGGAGAGGGCGCGGTGGTGATGTTCGTCGATATCACCGATCGCAAGAAAGCGGAGGAGGAGCGCCGCAGCCTCGAGGCCCAGGTGCAGCACGCCCAGAAGCTCGAGAGCCTGGGTGTCCTGGCCGGAGGAATCGCCCACGATTTCAACAACCTGCTCACGGGAATCCTGGGAAACGTGAGCCTGGCGTTGACGAAGCTTCCCCCAGGATCGGATCTCACCTCGACCCTCGGCCGGGTGGAGCGGGCGGCGGAGCGGGCGGCGGAGCTCACGAACCAGATGCTGGCCTATGCGGGCAAGGGTAGCTTCGTCGTCGGCTCGGTCGACCTCGACTCCGTCGTGCGCGAGCTCCTGCCCCTGCTCCAGTCCTCGGTCACGAAGAACGCGAAGCTCGAGCTGGATCTCGACACCGCCATCTTCGAGGTCGACGGCGATCGCTCCCAGGTGGAGCAGGTGTTGATGAACCTCATCACCAACGCGTCCGACGCGCTCGAGGAGAACGAGGGAATCATCCGGCTGCGCACGGGCCTCGTCCAGGACGACGCGGGCCCCCACGTTCTTCTCGAGGTGTCCGACACCGGCTCGGGAATGGACGAGGAGACGAAGGCCCGCATGTTCGATCCTTTCTTCACCACGAAGTTCACCGGGCGCGGCCTCGGTCTCGCCGCGGTTCAGGGAATCGTCCGCAGCCATCGCGGGGTCATTCGCGTGGAAACCGAGGTCGGCAAAGGCACGCGGTTCACCGTGCTGTTCCCGGCGGGACGGAGGCAGAAGGGCGAGGTCGAGCCCGCCGCCGTCTCGCGAGAGGTCCACGGGACCGGAACCGTTCTGGTGATCGACGACGAGGAGGCCGTCCGCGACGTCGCCCGCGCCGCCCTCGAGTCCGCGGGCTATCGCGTCCTGATGGCGGAGGACGGCGTCCGCGGCCTGGAAGCGTTCGGCGCCGGCGGCACCGATCTCGTCTGCGTCGTGGTCGACGTCTCCATGCCTCGCATGAACGGCGAGGAAACGTTCCGGAGGCTTCGTTCCATCGACCCTGCCGTGCCCATCCTCGTGACCAGCGGGTTCACCGAGCGCGACGCGCGCGAGCGGTTCTCGGGAAACGACGTCGCCGGGTTCATTCAGAAGCCGTTCCGGGCGACGGAGCTCGTGAACAAGATTTCCCGTCTCGGTCGCAGAGCCTCTCACTAACCCGACTTCCTCGGCCACCCCCAGGACGGGGAAGTGAATTCTCGCCCCGAAAATCCCGGCCGGACGAGATTCTCGGATGCGACTCGGCTTGACAGTCCTCTACCCGTGCTTTAACCTGAAACGTTTCTTTTGGCGACGACCCGCCTTCAGCCGGTGTAGCTCAGTGGTAGAGCAGCTGATTCGTAATCAGCAGGTCGCGAGTTCAACTCTCGCCGCCGGCTCCATAACTCATGGGACGGCTGTCCCGGGAGTTGACACATTGGGTTGACACCCGCCGCAGGGTTGTCGCGGAGTCGTGGGCGACGGCTGGTGGTCGTCGAGGGGAACCGCTCGAACCTGACATCCGCCACCGCACAAGGCTCGGAAAGAGGCTAATCCGCAACATTGCCGGCCTGGGCCCGAGTCGGCGAGGCCGAATCCACTCCGCCTGAGCCCGTTGGAAGTGTGAGGTTATTGACATTACTGCGCGGCCGGTCTTAGACTCCCGCCGTATTTTGGAAATCCCTTCCCCCAGACCGAAGGATTACTGCAGCGGCGTTCGCGCGGTGTGTAGGAGGTAGCATGCGACCAATCCGTTTCGTGTCTCTGATCGCTCTCTCGATCGCCTTTTCGACTCTGGTCCAGGCCCAGGGGCGCGTCAAGGGCAAACGGGAGCCCATCGACCCCGCGGGCATCGCGCGTCTCGTCCAGGACAGCGGTGGGAACGTGGAGGTCACCGTCCACGAGGCCACGGGTGCCGCTCGTTTCGTCCGCATCGCGCCGGGCAACCGGGTGGGCGTTCAGGCGCGGGCCGCGCGGGCGGCGAGCGACGACGCCAAGAGGGGCCGATCGAACGAGTTCTTCAATGCCTACGGCAGCATCTTCGGGATCGGCAACGCCGCCCTGGAGCTCAGGGAGGTCCGTATGGCGAAGGAC
>DAISKN010000355.1:0-7241 GCA_036820975.1 Acidobacteriota bacterium
GTCGCCGAGAACCCCGATGTCCGTACCCTCGTCGAGTTCATCCGCTCCTCGAAACGGGGAGTCATCGTCAAGCGCGGGAAAGACGAAAACGACTGATCGTCTGCCCGAGCGGCTCGGCCTGATCGCCGGTGAAGGCCGGTTCCCGTTTCTGGTCCTCGAGGAGGCGCGGCGCCTTTCGATTCCGGTCACCGCGATCCTCATCGAGGGTGTGGCTGATCCTTCGCTGGCCTCCGCCGTCGAGTCCGGCTTCCACTGGGTGGGTCTGGGGGAGCTCTCACGGACGGTTCGCGTCCTGCGGGAGGCGGGAGTCAGGGAGGCGATTCTCGCGGGGCGCGTCAAGCACGCGAAGGCCTTCGATATCTTGAGGCCCGACCTCCTCACGCTCAAGGTGCTGGCGCGCCTGCGCTCGCGCTCGACCGAAGGGCTGCTGGTCACGGTCGCGGACGTCCTGGGGGAGGAGGGCATCGAGCTCCTGGATTCGACGATCCTCCTCCGCCGGTGTCTCGCGGACGAGGGGGCGATGACGAAGCGCAAGCCGTCGAAGGAAGACCTCGAGAGCCTTCTTTTCGGCCTGGAGATGGCGAGGGGGCTTTCGTCTCTCGACATCGGGCAAACGGTCGTGGTGAAGCGGATGGCGGTGGTGGCGGCGGAGGCGATGGAGGGGACGGACCGCGCAATCCGCCGCGCCGCGGAGATCGCCGATCCCCCGTTCGTGGTGGTGAAGGTCGCTCGGCCCCGGCAGGATCTCCGGTTCGACGTTCCCGTGGTGGGGCCGGGCACGATCGAATCCATGGACGCTGCGGGAGCGTCCCTCCTCGGCCTCGAGGCCGGCCGGGTGCTGCTCCTCGATCGCGATGAGGTCCTGCGAAGGGCGGAGGAGCGCGGGATCGGAGTCTACGGCATGGGAAGCGGCGCGTGAGTCCGAGGACCAGGGTCGCGGTCGTGGGTGTCGGGCATCTGGGGTCCCGGCACGCGAGGGTCTACGCGGAGAGCCCCGACGCCGAGCTGGTGGGAGTCGCGGACATCGATCTCGCTCGGGCTCGAGCGGTCGCCGACGCCCACGGCGTGCGTGCGGTCGCGGACATAGCGGAGCTCATCCCTGAAATCGACGCCGCGAGCGTGGCCGTCCCCACGATCAGCCACCGGGAGGCGACGGAGAAGCTTCTCCAGGGCGGGGTCCACGTCCTCGTGGAAAAGCCGATCTCCGGGACTCTCGCCGAGGCGAGGGAGATGGTGCGCCTCGCGAGGGAGCGAGGCCTGGTTCTCGCGGTCGGACATACGGAGAGGCATAACCCCGCGGTCGAGGCGCTCATCGCCGGCTCCCGCGACCCGCGTTTCATCGAGGTCCATCGGCTCGGCTCGTTCTCGCCTCGAAGCCTCGATATCGACGTGGTACTGGACCTCATGATTCACGACCTCGACGTGGTCGCGGCTCTCGTACGGGCGGAAGTCACCTCGCTCGACGCCGTCGGCGTTCCGGTACTCACCGGCAAGGTCGATATCGCCAACGCCCGGCTCCGATTCGCGAACGGATGCGTCGCCAACATCACCGCGAGCCGTGTTTCCCAGGACAAGGTCCGCAAGCTGCGGTGCTTCGAGCCCGAGCGCTACGTCTCTCTCGACTACCAGAAACAGGAGGCGATCGCCTACCGACTGGTGAGATCGCCCGGCGCGGCCCCGGAGATCCACCGGGACGATTTCGCGGTGACTCAGGACGAGCCCCTCCGCCGCGAGCTCCAGGATTTCCTGCACGCCGTCGCCACTGGAGGCAGTCCGAAGGTGACGGGCGAAGACGGGCTCAAAGCCCTCGCGCTCGCGCTCGAGGTCGTCGGCGCCATGGAGAGAGCAAGAGTGTAAGAAGGGGGAGGTGGAGATAGGAGGATATGGAGATTTCCTATCCCCCCATCACCTTATCTCCACATCCCCCTCGTATTTGATTGTCTGCGCGTAAGAAACGTGTAAATTCCCCCCGCCGTTCTTGCTGGGGGGATCCGCCGTGGCTATAGTGAAATCGCATGCTCTCACGCCGACAGCTGGCGGCGAAGCGCCGCGGCGCCCCTTCGCCGCCGAAGCGCCGTCACCGGGGCTCGCCCGCGCGGAACCCTTTCCAGCGCGAGAGCAGCGGATTCGAGGGCCTGATCCCCGCCGGCGGCTCCGAGGACTTCTTCTTTTCGGGCTTCATCTCCGACCCCGAGGAAGCGGCGGAGATCCTGGAGCACGGGGAATCGCGCGAGACCATCGAGTCCAATCCGCGGCTCGGGGTGACGGTGTCGGCGGGGCTCCACATCCTGCTCGTGTTGTTTCTCTTGATCGAGCCGAGCCTCGCCCTTCTGGGCGCGCGAGACGACAGCGAAGAGGCAGCGGCGTCGGAATCCGAGGAGAGAGACCCCCTCGTGGTCTTCATGGAGGAGCCCCAGCCGCAGCCTCCCCCGGTCGCCGTGGTGCCGGTGGTTCCCGTTCCCGAGGCCGCGCCCGCCCCGCCGGCGGAGAAGCCGCCTCTGGTCGCGGACAACAGCATGCTGATTCCCAAGGCCATGCTTCCTTCGCCGAAGCCCCAGGAGTTCATGAACGATCTTCCGTTCTCCGAGGGCAGAACAGAGGAGTTCTACACCGACGAGGAAGTGAAGGAGCCGGGGAAGGAGGGCGAGACCGAGATCCCGGAGGAGCCGAAGGACGAGCCGGTGATGACGGCGGAATCGGGAGAGGACGCGGAAACGGCCGAGGCGAGCGCCGGGAGCCAGAGCGGAAACGGCGGTCTCGAGAAGCCCGAGTCCCGCCTCACCCCCGCCGAAGCGTCGGAGCTTCTTTTCGGCGAGTCTCGCGCGCGCGAGGCCGCGCGGGCGCGGGTCGACATCCGCCCTCCGGAGCCCAAGCCGTCGCCGCTGGATCTAGGCGAGGGAGGTGAGGACGGAGCTTTCACCGACATCCGCCGTTTCCTCGCGGGTACCCGGTTCGACAATCCGGAGGGCGGACTGGTCTCGAACACCGGGAACACGCTCTACTACAACGACAAGGGAGCGAACTTCGTGCCCTGGCTTCGGCGGATGCTCGCCGAGGTCCGCCGCAACTGGTTCGTTCCGTACTCCGTCGCTTTCAACCACGGGCACGTCGCGGTGGGGATATCCGTTGCGCGGGACGGGACCGTCACCGAGATGAAAGTGCTGTTTCCGTCCGGAATCTCCGGCTTCGACAACGCCGCCGTCGGGGCCCTGCGCGCGTCGCAGCTCCTCCCGCTCCCCGCGGACTATCCCGACGAGAAGTTCGATATCATCCTGGTCTTCTGGTACAACGAACGCCCCTACGACCTGTTCGGGTAGGTGCACGTTCCCGAACTACGGAACGGATCGGCAAGAACGCAAAGTCGCAAAGAAAATCCAATCCAAGGGGGATATCGGGGATGGAGAGATAAGGGGACAAATCGCCCACGGTTTCTATCCATCTCCCCATCCTCCCATCTCCCCATCCCCCTTTCTTATGTTTTTCACGCCCATTCCTGATGAAGACCTTTACTAGGGGCGGGCTGGTCGTCATGGCTTTCACCGCTCTCGCATGCGGCGGGAAGTCGTCCCGCGCGCCGATCCCGAGAGCGCCCGCACCCGCGCCGGCTCCGGCGCCCGCGGGGACGCCCTCGACCGTATCCGCGCCACCCGCTTCGCATCTGGACCTGCTCGCGCCCGAGCCGCGCATCCGAATCGGTCTTTCGACTTCGGCCGCGCTCGCGCGCTTGACCTCGTCTCGACCGTTTCGGGTGGGCGACGGGTCGGTCTGGCTCGAGACCCAGGACGTGATCGTTCAGCCCGAGCGCGACCTCGCGAGTGCGGCCGAAGGATGGACCTATCGGGTGGAGCTCGGATCGTTTCCGACCGAGGCAGCGGCCTCCGATTTCCGGGCTCGCGCGGCGGAGGAGCTCGAGAGAGAGCTCTCGACGGCTCGCGCCCCTTCGAGCGGGCGCTTCGTCGTGCGCGCGGGAAGCTTTCCCACGGAGTCGAGCGCCGCCGTCGAGGCGCGCGAGCTCCAACGCCTGGGGTTCGAATCGGCTTCCGTCGTTCGCGAGCCGACGACCGCGGCTCCGGTGGTGGGGTTTCTGCTCATCGGAGCCGGATCCCCGCCCGTTCGAGTCCCTTCCAGGAAGCTCGCGGCGTCGCCGACTCGGGAGGGAGCGTTCATCGAGCTCGACGGACGGCCTTATCGGGGATATCTCGAGGTAGCGGTGAACAGGTCGAGCTCGCTCACGGCCACGAACGTGGTGAACCTCGAGGACTACCTGAGGGGTGTCGTGCCCGCGGAGCTCTCGCCGGAGGCTTTTCCCGAGAAGGAAGCGCTCAAGGCGCAGGCGATCGCGGCCAGGACCTACGCGGTGAAGCGGCGCGGACAGTTCGAAGCCGAGGGCTACGACCTCTGCGCGACCCCGGCCTGCCAGGTATACCGTGGGGTCGCCGCCGAGCGCCCGCTTTCGAATGCGGCCGTCGCCGAGACCGCGGGGGAGGTTCTGACGTTCGACGGCAAGCCGGTCGACGCGCTCTACACCTCCACCTGCGGCGGCCGGACGGAGAACGCGGAGAACGTCTTCAGCCAGAAGGAGCCATACCTCGTGAGCCGGGCGTGCCTGCTCGAGTCGCGGGCTCCGGTCGTCGCCTCTTCGAACCCGGCGCCGCTGACTCTCGAGGCGGCGATCCTCCATCGCCTCGGGGTTCTCGAAGCCGACGTCGAGACCGGGCCGGCGAGCTATGCGGAGACGCTGCAGTGGCTGGCGTCCGCGCTGCGCGTGCTCGGCCAGTCGCCCTGTTGGCGCGAGCCGTCGACCCGGAATTCGGGAAGGACTCTCGATCTGCCGGCGCTCGCGGGGCTCCTGGGAGAAGCGCTTTGCTGGGACCGCCGGCTTCCGTTCCTCCTCTCCTCCTTCGACGCCGAGCGCATCGTCGGGGGGGAATTTCCAGAGTCCGATCGGGTTCGGCTTGCCTACGCGATTCGGAGCGGCCTCATCGTCCCCGACGGCGCGGGGGGACGGAGCGGCCAGCCGGTCGCGCGCCGGGACGTCATCCGGACTCTTCACGCCCTGGTGGCGGAAAGAGGGGAGCCCGTGCTGCGCGACGCGCGGGTCCGCGCCATCTCGGGGGACACCCTCACCCTCGCCGAGGGGGCGCCCGGCGAGTCCGGCGCTCACGATCGGGAAATCTCGATGACGCTGGCCCCGGTGCGCTATTTCTACAGGGAGCTCGCGGGGGCGAGTCACTACGCGGCCCGACTGACTCTTCTGCCGAACGACCGCGTCCGCTATCGAACGGGCGACGCGGGAATCGAAGTTCTCGTGCTGCTCGAAGACGGCGGGAGCTTCGATCGCAGCTCGCGCTTCTCGCACTGGGTCGTCCGAAAGACCGCGGACGAGCTGACAGAGGGGGTCAACGCCAGCCCGGAGGTTTCGGTCGGATCCGTTCTGGAGCTTCGTCCGAAACGCTACGGCCCGTCGGGCCGACTCGCGGAGCTGGAAGTCGTCGGAAGCGAGGGCAGCGCGACGCTCAAGGGTCTCGCGATTCGAAGGGCGCTCGGGATTCGGGAGAACCTCTTCTTCTTCGACGTGCAGCACGCTCCCGACGGTGCCGTCCGAGGCTGGGTGTTCACCGGCCGCGGATGGGGCCACGGCGTCGGCCTTTGTCAGGTCGGGGCGTACGGAATGGCCGCCTCCGGCTTCTCGTACCGCGACATCCTGAGCCACTACTATCCCGGTACGCGTATTGACAAGCACCGCGGCCGCCCGTAGCATGTCGATTACCAACCCCAGCCCGTTCAAGAGTATGAGTGCTTCCAACCGTTCGACTGCCGAGAGCGCTCCCGAGCGCGGCGGATTGAGAGGCCGATTCTCGGACGTGGGGCTTCCCTCCGTGCTCGCGCTGCTGCAGGAGTCGGGCCGCACCGGAGTCCTTTCCCTGGTGAACGCCGGCGTTCGCAAGTCGATTTATTTCATCGATGGGAAGCTGGTCTTCGCCGGATCTAGCTTGACCCAGGATCGCCTCGGCGAGGTCCTGCTCCGCGGAGGCAAGATTTCCGCGGACGAGTATCTGAAGCTGTCGCAGCGAATCCGGGGCGGGCAGCGGCTCGGGAAAGCTCTGGTCGAAAGCGGCGTGCTTTCGCCCAAGGACCTCTGGTGGGCGATCGAGCAGCAGGTGAAGGAGATCGTGTGGAGCATCTTCAACTGGGAGGACGGATACTTCCAGTTCGAGGACGACGAGCTTCCGCGTCGGGAGAAGATCACCTTCGAGCTCGACGTGGAGAAGCTGGTCGTCGAGGGGATTCGGCGCTCGGAGGGAACGGGAGCGATTCGCGAGCACTTCGTCTCCACCGACTGCGTGGTGGAACGAACCCCGAAGGCGGCGCCGGTCGATCTGGAGCCCCACGAAAAGCACGTCCTCGGAATCGTGGACGGCAGGCGGACGGTTTCCGAAATCTGCCAGGAGAGCGAGATCGGGGAGATGGAGACCCGGAAGGTCCTGCACACTTTCCTCGCCGTCTCCGTTCTCCGCTCTCGAGGACCGAGACAGGCCCCGCTCGCGCAGAAGCTCGAAGACCGCGAGGACTACCGATCGGTGGTTGAGCTCTACAACGAGATGTACCGGCGTCTCTTCCGGCACATGTCGGGCGAGGTCGGACCCATCGCGGAGATCATCCTGGAGAAGTACCTGAAGGAGCTGAAGGAGCGTCCCGCATCGCTCTTCGACCGGGTCCGGCTGCGGCAGGACGGCTCGCTCGACCCCGCCCAGATCGAGGCCAACCTGCAGAGAATCGCCGAGGACAAGAGGCGGGATCAGCTCGTTTCCGCCCTCAACGAGCTCCTCTACTCGGAGCTGCTCGCGGTAAAACGCACCCTGGGTGCGTCTCACGAGACTCATCTCATCCAGCTGTTCCGGGAGATGCAGACGCGGGAACTCGGGTGAGCGAGCGGCCCGGTTTCACCACGCCGGAGATCTACGGCGCGGTGATCCTGGGTTTTCTCATCGCCGGCTTCCTCCTCTTCGGCTGGCTCTCCCGGTGATTCATGGAATCCAAAGCCCTCGGCGAGCGAGCCACGCGGACGATCGTCGCCGTCGTCGGTCCGACGGGCGCGGGCAAGAGCGATCTCGCCCTGGATATCGCGGAGAGCCTCGGCGGCGAGGTGGTGAGCTTCGATGCTCTCCAGGTCTACCGCGGGCTCGATATCGGGACGGCGAAGGTCCTGCCTCCGGAGCGTCGGGGAATCCCGCATCACC
>DAISKN010000356.1:0-7232 GCA_036820975.1 Acidobacteriota bacterium
GAGTCACTCGATCTTTCAAGGTCCAGACATCCTGGGCGAAGATATCGGTGTGCATGTTCCGATCGTCGTTGATGGTGGGCACGTTGACGAAGTCGATCTGGTTCGCGGCGCCGAGCATGTCGGCGGGAGCTCCGGCGGGTGACGGACCGAGGTTCGAGCTATCTCGGTAGCGCAAGGGACCGGAGTTGGTGTTCCAGCCGAACTGGTTGCTGTCGATCTGCCAGTCCCATCCGAACTTGAAGTCGTGGCTCCCAGCCTTGTTGGGAACGTACCAGGCGATCTGGCCCGTCGACTGCGGCTTGTACCGGTACCAGGTGAAGGGCTGCCAGCCCGCCCCCCTCTGTCGTCCGGTGGCAACGTCGATGCGGGCGGGCCGCTCGGCGGGATCCACCGCGGGCACCATCGGCCAACCGAAGCCGAAGTGCCCGACAAAAACGTTCGTGAAAACGCGATCGTTCCAGACCCTCTGCCATTCCGCCTTGTGCAGCCATGCCCAGCTCTCCTGGGCGCGAATGGAATCCGCGGGGATGAGCACCGAAAGTCCTCGATAGGGCTTCTCCTTTAGAGTCCACTGGCTGTAACCGATGAACTGGTCCTTTTGGGAGATCTGCCAGTTCAGCTTGCCGCTGTACATGTCGAATATCCCGATGTCGGTCGCGACCTCGCGCGGCGCGCCGGAGATCACCCGGTCGATCTTGAAATGGTTGTAGGCCCCGAAGAACCAGAGCTTGTCCTTGACGATCGGCCCACCGAGATCCGCGTGTCCTTCCCAGAATAGAAGCACCGGGGCGGACGTCCCCCCGCGGGCTTCGAGATCGGAGTCGATGTTGTCGGTGACGAAGCTCTCGGGCGTGTAGTCGATGTGGTAGAGGCCGGAGAATTCGTTTCCGCCGCTCTTGGTCGTGGCGACGACCTGCGCGCCCGGAGTCGACATCTCGACGTCCGCGCCCTGCGCCGCCACCTGGAACTCGTCCATCGCGTAGTAGTCGTAATAACCGCCCGCGCCGCCGGTTCCCTCGGTGGTATTCACGCCTTCGTTTATGATGCGGACCTGGCTCCGGATTCCGAAGCTCTCGTAGCCCGTCTGCTGGCTCTTGTGGGAGCCGCCGACGTCGTAGCCCGTCATGCGGATGCCCGGAGTCTGTCCGAGGACGGCCCACATGTCGGTCGCCGACGGAACGTCATAGAGCCGGGTCTGGTCGAACGTCGCCGAGATCCCCGCGCTCTTCACGTCCACTACGGGAGACTCGCCGGTCACGGTGATAGTCTCCGCCACCGTGGCGATCTGGAGCGCCGCATCGATGGTGAACGTGCTGCCCGTCGACACCACGATACCTTCCCGGTTGATCGTCTGGAAGCCGGCGAGCTCGAAAAGCATGTTGTAGGTTCCGGGAGGGAGCGCCAGGAAGCGGTAGCTCCCGTCGACGTCCGTGGTTGCCGTGCGGCTGCCCATGACGTTCTCGCCACTCAGGGTCACGCTGACGCCGGGAAGAACCAGCCCCTGGGAGTCCCGCACCACTCCTTCCAGCCTGCCGTAGCTCTGCGCCTGAGGAAAGGCGAGGCTCGCCACGAGCAGACACGCAAAGGAGATGAGTAGAATCTTACGTGTCATAAAGTCATTTGCCTCCTTGAAACAGTCGTAAGCCGACGGACAATAACAGCAATGCCCGTGCCACGCCCACACTCCCAGGTCGCACCAACCAAACTACTGTATTTACGCAAGTTAGCCGAGATAACTTTCTCTCTCGGCGCCTCACGGAGAGCGGATCTCTCCAAGGGCTTGGATCCAACTACCGGTTATTGGACTAGTTCCACGGATTTGATGGGGCGGGCATTCGAGCGGCCAATGCCGAGACAAAATCCTCTGGAGGGATCAGACCCAATTCCCGGGATTTTTGGACGTGGCGCCAGGCGAGTCGATAGTTTCCGGTTCGAGCGTACGCCACCGCCAGGTCGAGGTGGATACCCGGGCGGTCGGGAGCACGCTCCAAGGCCTGGTGGAAAAGCCGAATCGCGGCGTCGGTGTCTCCTTCCAGCGAGGTCACTTTCGCGAGGCTCGCAAGGACATCCGGATGGTTCGGAGACAATGAGAGCGCCTTCTCGAACACCCGGCGAGCTTCCCCGAGCTCACCCATCCGACTCCACAGGATTCCGAGATTGATGAGCGCCGAATCGTGTCCGGGATCCAGAGCGAGAGCCTCCTCGTAACACTCTTTCGCCTCGGCGAAACGCTCCTGTCGGGAGAGATTGTTCGCGAGGTTGTAATGCAGATCGGCGTCTTCGGGTCGCAGAGAGACGAGATGGCGCAGAAGCTCTTCCGCTCGTCGCGGCTCACCCCGGGCCTCCGCCTCGGTGGCCCGTCTCTGGTAGCCCGCAAGCGAGACCGCGAGATCGGCAACCGATGCCATCACTCGATCGTCGAGCAGGATTTCGGGTGGGAGCGCTCGCGCCCGATTCGCCGCCGCCCGGGCTCGCTCGTCGTTCCCCGATCGCATCAGCGCGCGCGAAAGACCCGCCTGGATAGAGCCCGAGCCGGGCTGCAGCTCCGCCGCCTTCTCGAAACGCTCCAGGCTCTCCTCGATCTCGCCCTTCTCGAGCAACACCCGTCCGACGCCGAGCTCGGCCGCCGCCGATCGCGGATCGATCGCGAGCGCCCGACGGTAGGCATCGAGGGCCTGGTCGAGCCGGCCCGACTTCTCGTGAAGCTCCGCTTCGAGCACGCGCAGGGGGGCGTATGCGGGCTCGAGAGCGAGCGCGGCTCCGAGGGCCTCAAGGGCCCGCTCGACCTCCTGGAGCTCCAGATGACATCGGGCTTGAAGATAGGGCCAGCGGAAATCGCGGGCGTCGAGACGCCGTGCGACCTCGTAGCCGTACCCTGCTTCGGGATACAGCCCGTGTGCTTGAAGCACCATCGCGAACGCCCCCCAGCGTCCGGCCGAGTCGAGATTGGAGGTGACTTCCTCGCGCGCCTGACCGATCCTCCGCGCCACTTCCGGCTCCATCGCCGAGGTGTCCGGGTCGGGAACCCGGGGAGCCTCGCTGCACGAGAGGAGGGCGAGAAGAGCGGAAGCGAGGATGGGCGAAGCTCGCATCTCCCCGCGATACTACTCCAGCCACGCTGGGTTAAGCTCTAGCTCGTGCTCCGCCTCCTCGTGATCTCGGTCTTCCTGGCGACGCAGGACCCGCTCGCCGAAGCGAGAAGTCTCCTCGTGGCGGACCGCATCGAGGACGCGCTAGGGCCGCTTCACCGCGCGCTCGCCGAGAGCCCGGACTCTCCGGAGGCGCTCGGGATGACTGCCCTCGCCTACCTTCGGCTGGGACGCTACGACGAGGGACGTCCCTTCGCGGAGTCGCTGTTTCGAGTCACCGGATCTCATCCGCGGGCAGCCGCGATCCTCGCCGCGTACCGGGAGGCCCTGGGAGGAACCGAGGAGGCGCTCGCTCTCTACCAATCGATCCTGGAGCGGGAGCCGGGGAACCCCGAAGCGCTTCACCGCGCGTCGCTGCTTCGAATGAAGCAAGGCGACCTCGAGAGCGCGGCCCGAGGTTTCGAGACCCTTCTCGAGTCTTTCCCCGGCGATCCCCGCGCCCTCGTTCCCCTCGGGGCCATCTACTCCCGCACCGGTAGGCTGACGGATGCCATCCGGTGCCTGGCCCGAGCGCTCGAGACGGACGGGGGCTCGCCGGAGGCCCATCATTACCTCGGGGCCGCCTATTCGGAGCTCGGGCTCTTCGACGCCGCCGGGACCCACCTCGAAAAAGCGCTCTCGCTCCAGCCAGTTAGCGCTTCGACCCTGTTCGAGATGGGCCTCCTCTACGCTCGGCAGGAAGACCGGGGGCGCGCTCTCGAATACTTTCAGAAGGCTCGCGAAGCCGACCCCGAGGATCCACTGGTCGAGTTCCGCATCGCCGAGATCCACCGCTACCAGAAGTCCTTCGACGTGGCGGAGGCCGAGTACCGGAGGGCGATTGAGTCGATGCCAGCGCTTTCCGAGGCGCGCTTGCAGCTCGGGCTCCTCCTTCTCGAAAGCGCGCGGCATGAAGAAGCGGAAGCAGTGCTGCGCGATCTCGTCGAGCGCGAGCCCGACAATGCCGAGGGGCGCC
Source organism: Acidobacteriota bacterium (assembly GCA_036820975.1). GTDB lineage: Bacteria > Acidobacteriota > Vicinamibacteria > Marinacidobacterales > SMYC01 > DAISKN01. The sequence goes on from DAISKN010000356.1 coordinate 4,105, forward strand.
ACCGGCTCGCGATCGCGTGCGAAAAGCTGGGACGCGCCGACGAGGCGCGGCGGGAATACGAAAAAGCGCTCGAACTCGCCCCCGGGGCGCTCGAGACTCACCTTCACTATGGCAATCTGCTGATGCGCCAGGGAGAGCGCGAGCTCGGCGAGGCGGCCCTCCTGCGATTTCGGGAGCTGAAGCGCGGCGACGACCGCGCCCGGGCGCTCTCCGCGCGTCTCGAGCTCGAGCCCGGAAACGTCGACGTTCAGAAGGAGCTGGTTCGGGAGCTCCTGGCACTGGGAAGAGGCGTGGACGCCCTTCGCGAGGTCGAGCGCCTCCTGGCGGCGGATCCCTCGAGCCCCGACCTGAAACTCCTCTTGAACGAGATCCGCGAACGGCAGGGCCCGAGCCGATGACGGTGGCGTTCGTACTGCTCCTCGCTATTCCCCGGTTCGTCGAGATGCGGGCGCACACGGGTATCGACTATGTGAACGTCACCGGCGAGAGGGAAAAGAAGTACGTCGTGAGCTCGCTCGGGACCGGGGCCGCGCTCTTCGATTACGATCAGGACGGCGATCTCGACCTCTATCTCGTCAACGGGGCCCCGATCGTGGGCACCGAGGTGAGGGAGGGGCCGGGAAGCCGCCTCTATCGAAACGAAGGAGAATGGCGCTTCCTGGACGTGACGGATTCGGCCGGAGTCGCCGGGAGAGGCTTCGGACAGGGAGTTTCGGCCGCGGACTTCGACAACGACGGTTTTCCCGACCTCTATGTCACCCACGTAGGCGCGAGCGTCCTCTACCGCAACCGCGGCGACGGAACCTTCGAGGATCGGACTTCGCCGTCGGGAACGGGCCACGAGGGATGGGGTACGAGCGCCGCGTTCTTCGACGCGGATGCCGACTCCGATCTCGATCTCTACGTCGCCACCTACGCGAATCCCGATCTCGAGAAGCTTCCCCTTCCCGGGAGCGGCCCGAGCTGCCGTTGGCTCTCGATCTCCGTTTTCTGCGGGCCCACGGGACTCGAGGGCGCGAGAGACGTCTTCTTCCGAAACCAGGGCGATGGGACCTTCGTGGAGGCATCGCGCGAAACCGGTCTTTTCGATGCGGAGGCGTCCTACGGTCTGGGAGTGGTCGCGTTCGACGCCGACGGAGACGGAGACGCGGATCTTTATGTCGCGAACGACTCCATGCCCAATTTCCTGTTCCGCAACGACGGCGGCGGCAAGTTCGCCGAGGATGCCCTCTTCAGCGGGGTCGCCTACAACACCGACGGTCTCGCCCAGGCGGGGATGGGGGTCGATGCCGGAGACATGGACGGGGACGGGAACCTCGATCTCTTCGTGACGAACTTCTCGCACGATACCAACACCGCCTACCGCGGCGCCGGCGCCGGCCTGTTCGCGGACTCGACCGCGGAGATGAACCTCCGGATGTCGAGCTGGTTCACCCTCGGCTGGGCGACTCGCTTCGTCGATCTCGACAACGACGGCGACGAGGAGCTCTTCGTCGCCAACGGGCACGTCTACCCCGAGGCCGGGAAAGCGGATCCCAACACTGCCTACGGCCAGCGGAACCAGGTCTTTTGGAACCAGGGCGGCGGAAGGTTCGAGGAAGGAGAGTTCGACTCGGACGACGCGCTGAACGAGGTCTACTCGAGCCGCGGGGGAGCCTTCGGAGACGTCGACGACGACGGCGACCCCGACGCTGTCATCGTCAACATCGATGACCGGCCTTCTCTCATCCGGAACGACTCCGCCCGGGGAAACTGGCTCGGGCTGCGGCTCGTGGGGACGATGTCGAACCGCGACGCGCTCGGCGCCCGCGTCGTCGTGACCGCCGGAGGACGGCGCCGGACCAAAGAGGTCCACTCCTCGGGAAGCTTCCTGTCGTCGAGCGATCCGCGCTTGATCTTCGGTCTCGCGCAAGACGAGCGCGCGGAGGAAGTCTTCATCCGCTGGCCCGCGGGCGGGGAAGACCGCGTCGAGGACGTCCCCGCGGGCAGCTATCACCTCATCGTCGAGCGACCCCGCTCCCCTTCGAAAGAGTGACCGTCCGATTCGTCCCGACACTCGGAAAGCTCTCGCGGGTGCCGTCGGGCCAGACGATCTCGATGGACTCGACCTGGCCCCCCCTCGGCAGTCCAAAGTGAGCGCGCGGGTCGCTGCTCGAAAGATAGGAGTAGCCGGGATTCGCGAGGCGCAGGTAGCGCTTTCCTCCCGCGAGCACCGTCACCCGGGCGCCGTGGGAATTTCGCTTCGCCTTCGGCTCGAAAGCGCGCACCAATAGCCAGTCTCCCGTCTTCGGGGCGTCATTGCGATAGAGCCGGGCCTTCGCCGCCGTGTTCTGGACGAGGAGGTCGAAGTCGCCGTCCCCATCGTAGTCGCCGAACGCGAGCCCGCGGCTCACCTCGATCGATTTTCCGAAATCTCCCCCGTCCGCCTCGCGAAACTTCCCTTGTCCGACGTTCTCGACGAGCTGGTTCTTCTCAGCGTACCCATTCCAGAAATCAGGCCCCGAGGCGCTGGCGACCGGCGGCCTTCGGAGGATGCGCCCGTTCGCGACCGCGAGGTCGAGATCGGAGTCGTGGTCGAAGTCGACAAAGCCGACGCCGAAGCCGGTGAAGGACAGGCTGACGGCGCCGAGACCCGATGCCTGCGTTCGGTCGTCGAAGCCGCCACCGTTCTGGTTCAGAAAGAGGGTGTTCATCTCGTTCACGATGTGCGTGACGAGCAGATCCAGGTCCCCGTCGCCCTCGACGTCTCCGATCCCGATTCCCATTCCCGCCTCCGCCTCGCCCCCGCCGTCGAGCGCAGCACCGAAGAGGAACGCTTCTTCGACGAACTTGCCGCCGCCCTGGTTCCGCCAGAGCTGGTTCGCCTCGCCGTCGTTGGCGACGTAGAAGTCGAGCTTTCCGTCATCGTCCAGATCGGCGCAGACGACTCCGAGACCGCGCGCCCGGACGGATCCGATGCCCGACGCGGCGGAAACGTCCCGGAACTTTCGTCCGCCTTCGTTGTGATAGAGCTGGTCCGGGATCCCGGAATAGACCTCGGGGGCGCAGAAGTCGGGGCTTCCGTCGGCCTGGGTGCATCGCTTTTTCGGATCGTGCGTGAGGTAGCGGGTCACGTAGAGGTCGAGGTC